>JAFVHZ010000270.1 GCA_017474265.1 Bacteroidales bacterium
GAAGCCTTGTTCTATCGCGTTGTACATGACTCTTGCATTTTCTTGTATAACAGGTCACGGAATAAGGGTTGAAAACCCGTAAAAACATGCAGGTGGTACATGAATTAGCCATTTCATGTACCACCTGCAAATCACTTTGCAGAACCTGACATTCTGAACTCTTTAGGAGTCATACCGCAATGTCTCTTGAAGGTCTTGATGAAATAACTAGGTGAACTGAATCCTGTCATCCATGCGATTTCTGAAACAGTCTGGTTTGTATTGGACAACTTATCCATGGCATACTCCACTCTGATTTTCGCAATGAATTCAGAAGCACTCAGATTGACTGTATCCTTCAGCCGTTTATATAGCAGTGTACGACTTATTTTTGCATGTCTGGCAAGATCATCAACGTTAAGTTCGGCGTTCCCTAGGTTCTCTTGAACAAAGCGTGTCATATCAGATATGAAAGCCTCGTCTTTATTTGCAAGATTGTTCATGAGGCCTAAAGAAATAGTATCATGATAATGTATACATATTCTGTCCTTCATCAAAAGCAGGTTCTTCATTTTAGCAAGCAGTTCCTGCTGTGTGAACGGTTTTTCTATATATGCATCCGCACCGTAGTCCAGACTCCTCAACAGGACTTCCTTTGTAGACTCGGAAGTAAACAGTATCACTGGTATATGCATAAAGTATCTGTTGGATTTTACAAACCGGCACAGTTCATCGCCTGTCATCCCCGGAAGATTGATATCTGACAATATTATGTCTATATCGGCCCCCAACATACCTTTTGCCGTAATACCGTCATATGCTCTTTTGACATTGTATTTCCCTTTAAGTCCATCGGAAAGGAGTTCATTGAAATCCTTATTATCCTCAACGAGAAGTACAGTGTAAAGAACAGAGGTCTCTGTGGCATTGGACTTGATTTCTACATCTGCTTCTGACAATTCATAGAAAGTGTTTTCCAGAATATCAGAGAAATCCGAGTTATCATGATCACGACGGAGACTGACATCCATCTGTTCAGACAAGACAACAGGGAACATGGCAATAAAGGTAGTACCTATGTCACGGTCACTCTTTATACTGAGACTGCCACCAAGCAAATGCAGCATCTCCTTTACCAATGCCAGACCGATGCCGTTATTATGTTCATGCCTGCTCTCAGACTTGAAGAATGGTTGAACGATTTTTCCAAAATGTTCTTCCGGGATATAAGAATCTGAGTTGAACACTGTTATACGGAACATCTCATCATTCACTGTTTCTATCTTGGTCTGCACTGTACCATTGCATTTCACATGTTTTGCCGCATTGCTTAACAGGTTCGCATAAATCTTTTCTATCTTATCCGGATCAAAATAGACTTCATCGTGCTGCACATCCGACGAGAAGGAACTTCTCACTGATTTCTGCAGGAAGATAGGCTCAAATGAACTGAAGCAGTTCTCCAGAAATAACACAATATTATCCTTCACATAATTGACCTCACATTGTCCGGATTCGACTGATCGGAAATCCAGCAGTTGTCTTATCAGGAACTGCAGTCGTTTTGCATTTCTCGACATCATGCCCCATTCCGATAAAGACAGAGTGACCTTGCCTTCATTGCCTCCCTTGTCCAAAATTGCAAGAATAACAGACAGAGGGGTCTTGAATTCGTGGGATATATAGGTAAACAATTTGATTCGCTGTTCATTCAGGCTTATTTTTGCCTCATAGTTGGTTCTTTTCCGATATGAATGGAAAATGCAATACAAAAGAATGAATATAAAGACAGCATAAACGCACAGCATCACGTTGCTCAACAACGGATGCTTCTTTACAACGAACAGCAACTCTTTCAGATCCAGAACGGTACCATATGAATCTACGACTCTCGCGGTAAATTCATACTCTCCATCTTCCAGATTCGTATATGTAACCGTCACAGGTTCCGCCGGTTTTCTCATGAATTCTCTATCTACGCCTGCCATCTTATACTCCACAAAGAACATCGGCAACATGTCGGATTTAAGAATCAAGGGCGAGATATCAAATGAAATGGTATTCTCATCATGATTCAATACAACATTATCCGTATCATCCAGAGACAATTCAAGAATCCTGCTTCCTGGAAATATGAGTGTATTAAACACTTTTAAATCAGAAAAGATCAGTTTTGGAGATGAAGGGTGCACCTTCTTGTCACCTAATACCGACGGAGAAAAACTGCAGACCCCGCCTATACTTCCGAAATACATATCACCTACAGAGTCACACAGTCCTGCACCAAGATTGAACTGATTGGAAATGGGATGATGCGATGAATCATACTTAAGCAGAGCGTCATTACTCGTATCGAAAGAATATATACCCTCATCGGTGCTTATCCAAAGGCAACCGGAAAGATCTTCCTGAATGGAATATATGAATCTTATGTGACCGTCATCCTCCAGATTGTATGTCTTGTATTCATTACCTTCAAAGCACACCAACCCCGCATCACAGGTTCCACACCACACCTTGCCGTCAGAGGACAGGTGACAGCAGTACGCAAAATCCGCGACATCAAAGGCAACAAGGGAGTCGTCTGCATATGAATATCTGAATATGCCGTCAAAGTGAGTGCATACCCATAAATTACCTTCAAGATCAAAAAGCATATCATCAACTCGGGCATGGGCAAACACCTCCGGTTTAAATTCAAAAAGAGCATCATCTTCAAAAGAATACACATAAAGGCCACTCGCTGTACCGATATACATCGAATCACTCTTATACATAAGAAGTTTATAAATGGAATTGACAGGAACAGATACACGTCTTACAGACTTCAGATCATGGGAAACCACATGAAGCCCATCCATAAAGTTACCGACCCAGACATTGCCATCTGGGTCCTCTGCCAAGGCATGTACATTGTTGCCGGCCAGTGATGGGACTGAAGATGTGTTGAGATAAGCGAAAGTCTCAGTGTCGCGATTAAGGATACTGATTCCATTATCTTCTGAGGCAAACCACAATCGTCTGGAACTATCCTCCATTATAGCGCTTGTAGCATGGCCATTCAATGACAGACATCCATCGTCTGGGAGAAAATACTTCATTCTGCCGGTATGTGTATCAGTAACGTCGACGCCTCCGAAGAATGTTCCTATCCATATAAGATTTTCACGGCTTTTGAAAATAGAATAGATGGCATTGTCAGATATACTCTGGAATGCAACATTGTTCTTCCTCTTATAATGACTGCACTCACGGGTAGTCAGATCAAATATGAACAGACCGTTTTCTGTACCGATCCACAGATTTCCCTGATTATCAGCCATCATGCATCTTACATACTTCATCTCATTGTTGGATATGTAGGAAAGTCTTATAGGCACGAGTTTCTTTGTCTTAAGGTCAAAATGGAATAATCCCTGCGATTGGGTACCAACCCACACATTATCATACCCATCCACATACACACACGAGAGGAGACATGGATTTTCGTTCTGATACGGGAGCAAGGTCTCTATATCATAGGAAGCGATAACAAGACCGTTTATTGTGATGTTCATAAGACGATTCTCCGCAACAGCCCATAGATTTCCTGCCTGATCCGAACTTAACTTAATGATATCAGATGCCTCTGATATCCTCTTCAGACAATCATCTGCATAAATATAAAGGCCGGATGCAGACGAAACATACAGCATTCCTTGAACAGATGTTTTCTGGATATCATACACCTCCCCGATAGAGGTGCCATCGCACATTACATTTTCTATCACTTCCCGGTCCATTATATATCTGCACAAGCCTTTGTCTGTCCCTATCATTACATCTTCTCCTAAGGAGGTCAAAGTCTCCACACAATCGGAAATAAGTCCTGATGCATCTGCAGAATGGTACTGCTGTATAGTAAATCCATTATAACGGTTCAGTCCTTTAAGAGTTGCAATCCATATATAACCTTTGTCATCCTGACATATGTCACGGACAGCACTGTTGGACAGACCGTTTTCATTAGCGATGTTTCTGAAGGCATAATTCTCCCTTGCGCTTGCTGACACAAGAATACAGAATAAAAATAATATTGAATTGATTTTTCTCATGATACAAATATAATCCACAACATGGCGAACAAATAGCATTATTATCCAAAAAATAGCAAAAACATTCACAACAGGAACAAACAGACTCAAATAAAATCAGGAATTCGACAGAATAAACGATAATGTCAAAACATTAGTCATTTATTACACATCTTTGTAATGTGATGCAAAGCATCGTATAACCAACATTAATTAACATCAAAACAAAACACCATGAAGCGATTTATCATTAAATGGACTATGGCCATTCTTTGTATCTGCCTTCTTGGAACAGTAGCGGAGGCACAATCACGCAAGATTTCAGGAAGGGTATTCGATGCAGATGGCGAACCACTGCCAGGCGCAGTTGTCGCAATTGGAGACGGTTCGAGCGGTGTCGGCGTAACAACCGATGAAAACGGAAAGTACACCATCGATGTACCTTCCAGGGAAAAGACCCTCGAATTTTCGTTTCTAGGTCTGAAGACAACATCTGTCTTCATCAACAACCGGCTTGTCATTGATGTGATACTGGAGTCTGATGCCAGTACAGAATTGGATGACGCTGTGGTAGTCGGATACGGTAAGACAAAAGTAAGAGACCTCACAGGTTCGATCTCTTCTGTATCTTCGGAGCAGTTGAACAGCGGAACGCCAATGACTATAGATCAGGCACTGAAAGGAAAGGTTGCCGGTCTGCAGATAATGCAGTCAGACGGAACTCCTGGCGGACGTGTTTCCATCAAGATCAGAGGAACAAATTCCATCACAGCGGGCTCATCTCCATTATATGTGATAGATGGATTCCCGATGCCATATTCGGAAGATCCTTCCGTAAACCCATTGACAAACATCCCACCATCATCAATCGAAAGCATCACTATACTTAAAGACGCATCATCTACAGCAATCTACGGATCTCAGGGTGCCAACGGCGTAATACTCATCACCACCAAGACAGCAAAGGCAGGAATGAACGACCTGTCTGTAAATGTGAACTACGGAGTGGGTCACCCTGCGCGTCGAATGGAAATGCTTGGTCCGGAAGCATATATGATGAACCTCATGAGGTCAAACTATACAAATCCGAATGCAGACCTGTATGACAAACTGCAGAGTAGAGCATGGGAAGATCCGTCTCAGATAACCGACTGGTTCGAGGAATGCACAAGACCATCACTGACAAAATCGGTAGACGTAAGTTACCTCGGGTCGATAGCGAACCGTATAAGAAACTCCACAAACGTATCATACAATGATGATGAAGGTACTATAATAAACACTGGATATCGCAGGTTCTATATCCTTCAGCAGAACGACATCATTGTAAACAAGCGTTTCAACGTCAACACAATGATCTCTTATGAAAACGGAAAGAGATATGGTGCAAACTGGATTGACGGAGGTATTTTCAATGACATTCTGACTTACTGTCCGTTCATTCCAAAAGAATGGGGATGGAAGGACACAGAGGCTTATCTTAAATACAACAAGATAGGTGACAACCCATATATGAGACTTACACAGAAGGAGTACAATGCGGACAACAGAAATCTTTATGCAAGCATAAACGCCAAGTTCTACATTCTGGACAACCTGTCTGTTTCGGCTGGCTATAACATGGGACACAGGTTTACAGAAGCCAGGTCACACATCCCTACCACAATCAAGTCGTCCTATGAATCAAAGGGATATGCAACAATAAGCAATCAGAAAAGCCAGATCTCCAGATTCAATGCTCAGGTGGACTACAACCTGAACAGAAATGGTCATTATTTTACGGCAACAGGAGTTTTCGAGACATACAGTCAGACTGACGAGGGATTCGGTGCAGAATACACCAATTTCTCCACTGACCTGGGCTGGCACGGCATCAGTGGAGCCCTTCCTGGAGATCATGTAGAAGCACCGAGTGTCGCATATACTCAAAAGACCATGGTATCGATCCTTGGCCGTCTCACATATAACTACGAGAACAAGTACTATGCGACAATAAACATGCGTGAAGACGCTTCATCAAGATTCTCCAGGAACAACAGGTGGGGTTTCTTCCCTTCTGCCGCTATATCATGGAGAGTTGCAAACGAGAATTTCTGGAAGAACTCGACAGTACTGAAGAATGTCATCAACGATTTAAAGATACGTGCAAGTTGGGGACAGGTTGGAAACGACCAGATTGCAGACTATCAATACTTTCAGTTCCTGAAGCGTTTCGGTCAGACCGCGACATTCACAAGTCCTGACGGCAAACCTGTCACAGCCGACCCATATCAACTTGCACTGATGTCCAGTGATGTAAAATGGGAGACATCATCAGAATGGAATATCGGATTGGACATCAACATGTTTAACAACAGGTTGATAGCAAACATTGATGCATACCACAAAGTAACACGGGACATGCTTCTCAACGAGCGCATCGCCTTGACCAGCGGTTTCGAGACCATGACAAGAAACATCGGTTCGGTAAGAAACAGAGGTATAGAGATTTCCCTTTCAGGCAGTATCGTTCAGACCAAAGACTGGAACTACGATGTAAATGTCGTGTACAGCGCAAACAGGTCTAAAGTGCTCAGTCTCGGCACAAGAGAACAGACTCTTGAGGGAAGATACATCGGAAACAGTTCATCTGAAAACATAATGATCAAAGAGGGATATCCTCTCGGGATGTATTTCGGTAACATCGTCAACGGCATTGCGAACGACGAAATCACAAACGCCAACGCGTGGCCTTCATCATACGGCGCGGTCAACCCGTCGTCATCTTACGACAAGAACAAAGACCTTTACAGAAAATATATCGTACAGGGAAAATTCATGTTTGATGACCTGGACGGAGACGGTATTACAGATGGGACTGACAGATTGCCTCTTGCCTGCACAGAACCTGCATTCATCGGCGGTATGTCCCATAGCCTGAGATACAAATGGTTCACACTTCAGGCAAACTTCTCATGGAGTTACGGAAATGATATAATCAACGGCAACATATACAACCTCATCAATGCCGGTTTCGGAATAAACAACAAGTTGGCTTCCGTTGCAGATAACACATGGCATGAAAACAATCCTGGCGGAACATATGCCAAGAACGGATCATACAGGTCAATTTCAAATTCGGAACTTGTCGAAGACGGCTCATTCTTCAGGATGAACAATCTGTCGATCACTGCCCAGATGCCGGAGCAGTGGCTTAAGAAGATGAGGGCGAAAAACATCAGTCTCACATACTCATTGCGAAATGCCTTCTGCATTACCAGATACTCAGGATATGACCCGGAAGTCAACAGCGGAACATCAAGAGACACACAGATTCTCGGAGGAGTAGACTATGCGTCCTATCCGACAGTGAGAAGTCATGTATTTTCTCTTAACATTAAATTCTAAGAACCATGAAACAGATAGCAAAATTAATGATAGCAATCCTCTTACCATTGCTTTGCATGTCCTGTAGCGATTTTCTGACCGTAGAGAACAAGACATCGACAAATGCGCAAGGGTATGTGGACTCATATGATGCGGCATTCAATACTCTAGCCGTATGCTATGCCAAGTTAGGTACTAACAAAGACGGTCTGATGGGATACGAGCGTTTCATGATGCCTACAGACCTCACTGAGATGTATGGAGTATTTCAAAGTTTTACCTGGGACAAGAATAATGGAAACATCAAGGATTTATGGAGAAAATACTATAAATTCATAACTGATGCCAATTTTGCCATCAAGACCATGGAGGAATACGCCTCGACGATCGATGCCACATTCAATGCATCCAAGATCGAGAGCGGATCATTCATTGCAAATTGTGAGAGCAGATCCGACTTTTCGCCTTCAAAGATGCTTTTAGGTGAGGCAAAGGTACTGCGAGCATATGCTTACTTCACACTTTACAGATATTTTGGAGGAGTTCCTATCGTAGATAAACTGCAGGAAGGCGGTGCGGTTTACATTCCTCGTGCATCAAGGGAGGAATTGTTCGATTTCATAGAATCCGATCTCAGATATGCAATCAGGCACTGCGCAGATAATTCTGACGGAACACTATATGGACGAATCACAAGAAACAGTGCTGCCGGACTTCTGGCAAAATGTCTTGTATTTGAAGGATCATATATTCGAAGAGCAGAAAAATATGCAGATCAGATAGGAGAAGAAATCGGAAATACAGACAGAGCATCATTATACCGACAGGCAATAGATCTGTGCGACACACTCATCAACAAGAAGATAGGCAACAATGACCTGGTTCCTTTCTACCCTGCCGTATTCACCACCCGAAACAACGAAATGCTGATATGCTTTGATGGACATAATTCAGCAAACCAAGGTTCTTCTTACGCCAGCAACTGGGGAATCGGGGGAAATTCATCATTCGGTGCTACCGGATCTAATTCCACATCACTTCATCCGATGATCTACGATTTCAAGATGTGGGAACATCAGGGAAGCGCACGTGAACTGTTCAAATATTACGGGGCAATGGACGGCCTTGCCGAAGGTCCTGGTGTAAATGTAAATGAAGCATTCCGCGAAAGAGGTGAATTTACATTCACCGGTGACTCGACAAGAAGAATGTGGAATGTAGCGAAACTGTTCATTACAGGACCTACCCATCGCAATCTTCCTGCCGGCCTATGGTGTTTTGAACCATATGGAGAAACACTTGGCGAGGAGTTCTACATTGCGCCATGTAAAGGTGAGGCCAACTACTC
>JAFVHZ010000023.1 GCA_017474265.1 Bacteroidales bacterium
AGAAGTTGTAGTTCAGGGTATTGGTATTGCGGTACTTTGTCCTGAAATTGTTGCTGTAGAGGTTTGCAGGCTGGTTCTTGATGGTCGCTGTATTGCCTACATAATAGGTTGTGAGACCATAGAAACGGTTGTCTTCCTGAGAATAGTTGTCGAGACCGCCTTCAACCTTCAGGTTGAGATTGTCGATGATATGCCATGTAACTGCACCGTTGAGAGTCCAGTTCTCACGGATCCTGCGACGGTCGTTGTCAGCAACAGACTGGAGAGGCGGAGCGTTGTCGCCATAGTCTTCCTCAAGGTCAGAATCCGAGGCTGCACCGGTAACCGGGATAGGAGTATACTGCACTGCATGTTTCAGACGTGCAGAAGTACCTGAAGTAGAACCGGAGTCATTGATAGAGTTAGAACCGGCACCCATGACTTCTGTGCGTGAATATCTTGCATTGAAATCGAATGTGAGTTGCTTGACAGGCTTGTACTGGGTCTTGAAGGTGATGTTGTCACGCTTGTAGTCTGAACCGAGCATGATGGCCTTGTCACCGAGATGTGCATAACTTGCAGTCCACTTCACCTTGTCAGAATTTCCTGATACCGAAAGGTTATGATTCATTGTATTGCCTGTACGGCCGAACACCTGCTGCACCCAGTCATTTGAAGTCATGGATGCATACTGGTCCATATCAGCCCATGCACCGTATGCAGGAATATACTCATCATCAAGATCGTCGTTGAGCACACCAAGTTCCCACTGGAGTTTCACGAACTCGCTTGGGCTCATGACCTGGATGGCATCCTTGTTGGCCATCTTCTTCTGCCCCCAGTATACATTGTAACTTACGGAAATCTTACCTGCTGCGCCGGACTTGGTGGTCACGAGAACAACACCGTTCGCACCACGTGAACCGTATATTGCGGTCGAGAAGGCATCCTTGAGGACGTCGATAGACTGAATATCAGATGCAGGAATATCTGAAATGCTTTCTACAGGGAAACCGTCCACGATGTAGAGAGGCGAAGAATCCTGAGTGATGGAACCGCCACCACGGACACGGATCTTGATCTCGGCATCAGGATCACCCTCAGTTGCGGTGACCTGCACACCGGCCATCTTACCGGAAAGGGCCTCTGTCACAGATGCCACAGGCACCTGAGTAAGGGCCTTGTTGTCGACTGATGAAACCGAGCCCATGAGGTCGCGACGCTTTACCGTAGCGTAACCTATCACCACGGTCTCGTCAAGGAAATTGGTATCTTCCTCAAGGATGACATTGATCGTAAGATTGTTTCCGATCACGACTTCCTTGGTAGCCATACCGATCATCGAGAAGACCAATGTCTTTCCCTTTGCATCAGGGACATTGAGAAGATAGTCTCCATCAACACCCGTAGATGCACCTAAAGTTGTGCCGTCCACGAAAACGGAGACGCCGATAAGGGGCTCGCCGTTCACGTCTGACACGACACCTCTGACCTCCTGAGCGCCTGCAAGCACTGTCGCAAACAATCCTAAGATCAGCAGAGAAATCCTGTACGTCAGATTTTTCATAAAAGAACTTTTTTGGTTAGTATTTAGTGTTAATAAAAATTTCCATAATGCGAAAATACCTATTTAAGAGCAAGGAAATAGGGAAATTTTATCGCTTTACTTGTACTTTTTAACAGCCGTCAACAAAGCCGTGCCCGTTCACGACAATTTGACATATGTTCCTCCTGCAGTCTGCGCCTGAACAATATCGCGCACCAGATAGTGGAGATACATCTCAAGGTTGGTATATCTTCCGAAATTGTCCAGAGACTTGTAATTTCCGTCTGCGGAATCTGCCTTGTCAAGACCGAACTGATCCTCAAACCAGTCAGGCATTCCGTCGCCGTCGGTATCCTTGACCTTTTCCGTCTCGGCTGATGTAGCCTTGTACTCAGGCCAGCCCCCCACCGCAGACTGGGTGTCTATTATACCGTTCTTCGATCCGTTACCGCCGTCGGTGAAAGTCGCCTTTCCGCTCTTTGCATCCGAGCATGCACGCTCATCGACAGCATCACGCGAAAGCGAAGCACCTCCCACCTCACATATCCGCGCAAAGGCATCAGCTGCAGAATGAGTCGTAGTGAAGACGTCCTGACCTGAAGGGCCTGCGATTAGGAGAGGAGCAGAAAGTACAGAGTTGTAATTTCCGTAGGATGCTCCGTGATGCCAATATATACATGATGCGTCATTCGCCTCAGACAGATAGTCATGTGCGGTATGGACATTTCCCGAAAGATACAGTGCAGGATATTCGTCGGCATAGGTCACACCACTATCTTCATACACTCCGTATGCATCCACGAAATATTTTCTGTCCGAAGATGCTGGTCCCGGCTTGTAATAATTGCCTACGATATTGAAATGGCCGTCCTCGCCTCCATAGGTCGAATTCGACCCCCAGTTATACACTGCATTGTTCCTGTAATCTACATTTCCTCTATGGGTAGACACATATTCTCCATAAACCTGAGGATGGTCGATTCGAGGATTTCTGCTGTCGTGGCCGGACAGAAGATTATGATGGAAAGAAGCATCCTTACCGCCCCAGATGCCGCCGTATCCATGCTTTCCCTTGTCATGTACGGAATTGCGGAGGCTCTCTGTCATTATGCACCACTGCATGGTGAAATACTCATTTGCATAGAATGAGGCACATTCATCGGTACTCCAAGACATGGAGCAGTGGTCAAGGATGATGTTACTGTTATATCTTCCCCATATGGCATCATTCTTCTGCTTGGCCTCATCACCCATACGGAACCTCATGAATCTGATTATGACATTGCTTGCAGACACCTGTACGGCATAATTCTTCAGACATATACCGTCACCGGGGACAGTCTGTCCGGCAATCGTCACATCTCCGTTCTTAATGTTCAGAGTACTCTTGAGTTCGATGATGCCGGCCACATCAAAAACGATTGTCCTTGGCCCCTTCTCATTCAAGGCCGCACGGAGAGAACCAGCACCGGAATCCGCCAAAGTAGTCACATGGATGACCTTTCCTCCACGGCCTCCCGTAGTGTACATTCCGCCACCTTCCGCACCTGGGAAAGCCAGGACTGAAGCATGGGTATCCTCATGAGCAGGGATCTTGAACTCGGCATAATGCTCTGAGACTCCAGGATCAGGTCCTGGCTCGTCACCGGGACCGTCTCCCGGCTCCTGAGAGCCTCCGGACAAAGTCTTTGCCGTCACAGGCGCAGAGAATTCAGAATCCACCTTGCCGACACGCACACTTACCTTGAACGAATATGACGTATTCGCAGACAGTCCGGTAAACCTGATGGAATTAGCCTTGACCGTAGTCTGTCCGCCAGGAACAGTCTCTTCGGACACAGTCTCCAGACGGCAAGAATAATATGAAGCATCAGCAACCTCATTCCATGCAAACGTCAAGGCATCAGCGCCAGCCTCCACCAATCTGACACCGGTAGGAGCAGAAACCGTATCCTCCCCCGGAACATCCTCCGGCTCACATCCGGCCAGTACCGTTACAAGCAGCACCACCAGCATATAATACCACCTTCTTCTCATTTGCTATCTATACACTTTAATAATTTGCATATCTTTATCGTAAAGATCCTTCGCTCACGCTCAGGATGACAACTCCTGTCCAGCCGGAATAAAGACATATTATCGTGTGACTATTGTACGGAATTGGCATTTTCGCACCCCCGCGTAGGGGGAGGGGCCCACGAAGTGGGAGGGGGCCAATGGAG
>JAFVHZ010000271.1 GCA_017474265.1 Bacteroidales bacterium
ACTCGCCTTGTCTGCTCGCCAACTCTGCACAGCCGGATATTCGACCGTAAGGGCCTCCTCCGAAAGCGCAACATCTTTGACCGCGAACCGGAACAAGAAGGCATACTGAAGCAGGCAAAAGAGAACGGAGCAGGATTCATCGGGTTTTCTCCACTCGCACAGGGACTCCTGACAGACCGTTACCTCAACGGCATCCCTGAAGGATCACGTATCGCCAATGGAGGTCACCTTACTGCAGATCAATTGACTGAAAGCAGGGTGGCACAGATCAGAGGACTTGATGAAATGGCAAAGAAGCGTGGCCAGACCCTGGCGGAAATGGCCCTGTCATGGATCCTGAAGGATGACTTCGTGACAAGCGTCATCGTAGGAGCAAGTTCAGTCGGCCAACTCCAGAAGAACCTGAAAGCGATCCACGGCCCGGCGTTCACACCAGAAGAACTGGCCGTAATCGACCGTATCGTGCTCTGAGAGCGGAATTTACGCATCACCTAACAAACTAGAACTCATTACATTACATAATTAAGGACAGGTATTTTCCACCTGTCCTTAATCTTTTATAGCACTCACAATCAAACACTTAGGAATAATACCCTCTTTTGAATTTTTCCTAACAACAGAAATATAACATATTTCCATCAAATACATTAAAAAAACTTAAATTTTAACCGAATTACTTGCTAAATCATTTCAGATTGTCTACATTTGCCGTGCTGTGGTGTAGTGTGGTATAAATGCACCTGGCAGCAGGGGTAAGGTATAATGCAAATACATAAGGACATACTGAAACTGATAATCATTCCCATGTTGATTCTCATGGCTGCTTTCACATCTGCAGCCGGGGACATCGATCATGGGACGCCTAAGCATCGACAAAAAACAACATATATATACTTTCCCATCAACGAGTCATACATCGACATTCAATGGATGGAAAACCGTAAGGCAGTGGAAAGCATCAGAAGCCTGATAGACTCGATCGGGCATGAGGGCATTCTCGGAATATCCGCATCTTCGTATGCATCCCCTGACGGTCCGTTCAGGAAAAACCTGATTCTTGCAGAAAAGAGAGCCGGAGCGATGGAGAATCTCTTCCGGCAGATTGCTCCGGAAGCATCACATCTGATCAAACAAGGATCCAGAGGAGAATCATGGGAGCGCTTCAGGGACCTCATCATAACGGACACTGTGATCACAGGGTCCGAACAAGAGAGAATACTTCAGATCATAGACTCGGATCTGCCTGAAGATAAAAAGGAAAGCCTCATCAAGAAGACAGAAAACTACCCGCACCTGCGTGATGTCATCTGGCCTATGCTGAGATATTCCTGCATCATCATCGATTATCCTGTCCCCTATCTTGAGCCACTGGCAATGAAGGGTACCGGAACAGGAGCAACGGCATTGTCTTCATCCTCCCTTGCCCGCCGCCCCGCCACAGAGCGGGAGTTCACACAGCGCGAACTCTTCTATCTTCGCACAAATCTGCTCGTTCCGCTTTCAAACTTCGGTGTGGAATTCTGCATAGATAACAACTGGTCGGTCGGAGCAGATTACTACTTCCCATGGATCTTCCGCAATCCTGACCATATGAACTGTTTCCAGATTCTTGGAGGCGGAATAGAGGGAAGATACTGGTTCGGAAATTCCAGAACCGAAGAAGACCGGCTGGAAGGACACTCCGTCGGTATCAACCTATCTGGAGGATACTATGACTTCGAAAGAGGATATACAGGCAATCAGGGAGAGTTCGTCAGCATAGGAGCGGATTACCTCTACTCGCTCCCCATCTTCAATGACAGGATGCATCTGGAATTTACCGTGGGGCTGGGCTATATATATTCATATGTCAAGCCATACGATGTATTCGAACCCGGCGGCAAGGCCTACAAACGCGGATACACAAAGAATTTCAACTGGGTGGGCCCGACAAAAGCCGGAGTATCGCTGGTCGTTCCCATCAAATCAAGAAGGAGGGAATGCAGATGAGAGGGCTTTTGAGACATATCGTTTCATGCTCGATATTGCTGGCAATGCTTGCCGGCTGCCAGCGCATTCCTCTTTATGAAAGGGCAACGAACGTATCGCTCAGGATATCTCTGCAACTGAGCCTTGACTATGAACTGGAATTTGCCACAGAAAACGACCTGGACGAGGAATTGAGCCTCAAGGTATACGGAAAAGAGCCGCAGTACTTCATGGCCATGTTCTATGACAAGTACACCCACGACCTGACCACCTCGCATATCGTAGGTGCCGAGGGAGGCGACCTGCATGTCCCTTCTGGAGAATATGATATAGTGCTCTACAATTTCGGAACGGAGTCCACTCAGGTAAGGAACCTCAACATAAAGGATGAAGCGGAGGCCTTCACCAGCGACATCACCAAGACCATGTCGGACAAATTCATGGCCATCCGGGAAAGCGCCGCAATCAAGAAATCACCGGTAAAAGGCTACGAAGACGACCCCATCATCCATGAACCGGACCACCTTTATGTGGCGAACGTGAAAGACGCAGACATCCCCGCCTTCACCGGAAAGGACGTATCAGTGACGATCTATGCGGATGCAGCATCCATAGTGGAGGTCTATAGTCTTGAAATTCTCAATCTTAAAGGTGTGGAAAACATAGGCAAAGTAGAGGTTTTCATTACAGGCCAGTCGAAGTCAAACCATTTCGGAAGGCAGGAGATGAACCCGGAGCCGGCCAGCATCTACACCGAAATGAGGCCGGACAAGGAGAAGGGACGACTTTATACGATATTCGGCACCTTCGGGAAACTTCCGGGAGAGGAAGGGCTCGTCTATCTCGACATAAGCGACACAGGAGGAGGCAAATACAGATACATATATGATGTGACGGACCAGTTCGACGACCCGGAGAACACGGGACACAGGCTGGTAGTAGATGCAAGCGAAATAGACATACCCAAGCCTGAACACGGAGGAGGAGGACTTGCTCCTTCCGTGGACAAGTGGGAGAACGAAGAGGTGGAAGTTCCTCTGGGATAAGGATCTGCAATAACATAACAATTATAAATCTTATTTACTAACCCAAAAAACAATTCATCATGAAAAAGTTTTTATTTCTGACAGTTGCTGCGACTATGGCTTTCGCATCCTGCAACAAGACAGAGGTCGTTTACACTGACGGTCCTCAGGAAATCGCAATGTTTGCGGTAAACAATGTGGCTACCAAGGCTCCGGTGGCAGATGCAACCTTCCCTGTAGGGGACAAGATGGAAGTTGCGGCATACTCATTAACTGAAGGTGAAGGTTATTTTGAGCAAACAACTTTCAGCAAAACAAGTACATATTGGACAGGAACACCAGCAAGATTCTGGCCGGTAACCGCCGCTACTCTCAATTTCCTTGCTGTTTCCGAACCAGCAAGCGACAGTCCGTTAACAATTGAATTCAACGACACATACTATGCTTCAGGTGCGGCCGTTACCCTTGCAGACAACTCAAGCAAACAATATGACCTCATGTATGCAGCAGGTCAGGGAGTAAGAACCACTACTGCTCCTGAAAAAGTGGACATGGTCTTCAAACATGCTCTCTCCTGGATAAACTTCAAAGTGAAAGATGCAGCAAATACCGGAAAGATCCGCGTGAAGTCCCTCACACTAAATGACTGCTATTATACCGGTAATTTATTGCTCACAAACAGCAAATATGATCAGGCGTCTGTCACATCTGCCGATGTAGAAGCAGCATGGACCCGCACCGGTACTGCAGCAGATATGCTTGTATATGGTACAGAAGTGCTTTGCACTGACACAGCACAGGAATATGGCACAGGCCTCCTTGTGGTCCCAGGTGCAACAACCGGAGCAGGTTTCACCATCGTCTATACCATTGCCAATGGTGCAGACATCACATTTACCACTACAGAGGCTCTTACCCCGGTAACCTGGGAGGCCGGCAAGAAATACACTTACGTGATCGGATTCGGCGCCCTCAATGAAATCGCTATCAATCCTACTGTTGATGTGTATATCACAGACCTCAACAGCAACAGTACAAACGACGACGACATTCCGGTAGCGATATAGTAATTTTTACCGCTCAGTCAGGCCTGACCGTCTGGCTGAGTGCCAAGAACTGACACGATGAAACTTTCATGCACATACAGACATTGCCGCAGGTTGGCCCTTGCTTTCCTGTGGATTGTCCCGATTGTCTCTGCGACCTCATGCGTGAGAGACAGGTTTGACGAGCTACAGTCCGCAAAAGGAGACAGCATATCCCTGACAGCAAGGGAAGCAAAGCCTCTCGGCTCCAAGTCAAACTCCTCCCATATGGAACTGATATTCAGCAAGGACTCGACGGACATATATCTGGAAGTGACGGAAAGCGACATGTCAGAAATCATGATGCCATGGGATCCGCAGACCAAAGGCAGCCCCGTGGAAAGCGCCATCGGTGAATTCCATGTAAGCGCATACCTCAGCAGCGACCTGTCGAAGCCTTATTTCAAGGATATCACTCTGAATTCTCCTGACGGAAAGGCCGTCGGCACCGGATATTACTGGCCTGTTTCCACTCCCGAGACCAGAATAACCTTTTTCGGCTATGCAAAGAATCTGGAAACCGGCGAGATACCTGACAGGACATACGACCCGGAACTTCTCAGCGGAAAATTCAGTTACACCCTGCCTGTGGAAACATACGAAGAGGGCAAGCGTACAGATGCCGTGCCCCAGCCCGACCTGCTGTTCGCCATCGCTCCGGAAAAGAAGAAGGCTGACGGCGCCGTGGACATGAATTTCCACCACGCCCTCTCTGCAATCGTATTCAAGGTGGGTGACATTCCTGCGGACTTCCGTGTGGAAAGCGTGAAGTTTACAGGTCTTCCTGAGAGAGGAGAGTGCGAATTCGCCCTCACGGAAGGCGACATGGCCTTTGAATGGGACACGGATGGTTCGCCGAAAAGAGACTTCACCCAGACATTCGAAGCAAAGATGTTCGACGAGGAGACAGGAGCAGCACTCACCAATACCGTCGTCGGAGGTCCCGAGAAGACCTTCATGATGATTCCATGCGAAATGCCGGAAGGATCAGAACTCGTCGTCACAGTGGGATTTGAAAAAGATGGCGCAGAGAACACTTCATATGAAATCAGTACGGACCTGAACAAGTTTCTGGACTCATGGGCTCCGGGAAGGCTCTACACCTACAAGATCTCATCTCCGGAAGAAATCAAAGTGGCCATAGACGACGATGTGGTCGACAACGGCTCAAGAAAGGTGAACCTGACGATACAGAACACAGGTCTGGCCACTTCATATATGAGAGTCATGCCTACAGGATACTGGGTGAAGGTGGATGATGACGGTAACGACGTGATCATCGCCCAATGGAAGCAGCCCGCGATCGGTGAGCCCGAAGACCCTGCAGACGGAAGTTTCATAATTCCTGCGGACTTCGAGAGCAACTGGATCATAGGATCTGACGGATTCTATTATTACAGGCATCCTGTCGCAGCAGGAGATTACACGGAAAAACTTTTCGAATCATACTCACTTACCGGAGACGCTCCTTCCGTCAATGCGGAACTGGTCTTTTCCATAGCCGTACAGGCAGTCAAGGCTGACAGGATAGACGACACAGGATGGCCGGTGGCTCTCGACTCCGACGAAACCACTTTAATCGAAGCATCATGATGAGACTATACAGACATATCCTCATATTAACTACGGCACTGTTTTCCGCTGCCGTTCCGTCGCATGCACAGACATGGACAGAATTGAGCGGAGATATTTCCTCGCTGAACTTCACTGACGGAGGTCATTACAGACTTGTCGGAAACACGACGACAACAAAACATCACTCCATCACGGGAAGCATCACTCTCGACCTGAACGGATATACGCTCGTCAGGGAAGGATCCGGACAGATATTCCACATCTCTGCCTACGGCCATACCATAACCATCCAAGACAGCAGACCCGGTGCCATAAATCAGGGAAACTTCGGACCTGATGGTGCATCAGTGACCATTGAAGGAGGTGTCATGCATGCTGAAGGAGGAACCAGAGGAGGAATCATTTACATCAACGGAGGCCATCTGATTCTTGAAGGAGGAACTCTGGCAGGAGGCAAGGTTGCAAAAAGCAGCACCAACACGACCGTATATGGATGTGGCGGCGGCGTATATATAGACAATGGCGCCTTCACAATGAACGGCGGTCATATTGCATATTGCATGACGGAAAGCAATGCAAATAAAAGCAAAGGAGGAGCAGTATTCATCAACGGGCAGAACAACTCCTCTGCTACATTTACCCTGACAGGCTCCTCTAGCATCTATGGCTGCAAGTCGGAGCGTGGAGGAGCAGTATATGTCCACACTAACAGACTTGATGCAGGTACTTCCATCGGACAAGGAAGATTTCTGATGACAGGAGGCAGCATAAAAGACTGCAGTGCTGTCCTTGGAGGAGGAGTGATGGTTTCAGCAGGGTCGTTGTTCGAAATGAGCGGCGGCACGATAGCCGGGAACGCCGCTGATACTAGCGTAAAAGATTTCGGTGGAGGCGGAATCTTTGTCAATCAATCCGCAGGTGACAACACTCCGCAAGACAAGGCGGGAACTTTCACGATGACCGGAGGCAGTATCACAGGGAATACGACAGGAGGCCATGGTTGCGGAATCCACGCGACAGGTATAGTGAACATTTCCGGAGGAACAATCTCAGGAAACAAGCCGACAGGTTGGCAAACTGCTGACAGATACACCACTACAATGGCAAGTGACGACGAAGAAGGAGATCCTGAACGCGTTTATGGAGGTGGAATATATATCAGGTATGGCTCCGTCTCCAAAATAACGATATCCGGTGAGGCCGTCATCTCTGACAATGTAGCAGACTGCGGCGGTGGAATATATATCAGAGATGGCATGACGCTTACTATGTCTGCCGGAAGTATCACAAACAACCGTGCTCTCAGGCAAAAGGCTGAAAACAATGCAAGGACGACAGCATACGGCGGAGGCGGCATCTATGTTGACAAGGGCTGCACCTTCGGATTGACAGGCGGCATATTGACAGGTAATAAAACGACAGGATACGGTAACGCAGTTCTCTCCTGCGGGTCATTCACGATGAATGGAGGTGAGATATCGGCAAACATTCCTGGTGATTACTCAGAAGGAGAAGATTATGTCGACAACACTCATGGTGGAGGAGTATGTCTTTACGCACCCATAGAAGGTGACGCATCAACTTTTACAATGGAATCCGGCTCCATCGTCAATAATATGGGAGCATCCGGAGGTGGGGTGATGCTGTGGAAAAACTCACAATTCAAAATGAATGGCGGAACTATGTCAGGCAATAAAGCAGTCGGCGTGGCCAGTGGTTGGGGTAATGGAGGTGCAGTATATGTTAACTCGTCTTCGACTTTCACGTTCAATGATGGGGAAATCACCGGGAACGAATCATATCGTTTTGGAGGAGCCATAAACATAAACGAAGACAACACCAACCTGATCCTTAACAAAGGGACAATCAGCGCCAACAGATCAAGGAAGAACGGAGGCGGCATTTCTCAGGAAAACGGGACTTGTTCGATGACCGTTGGAGAAGACATCACTTTA
>JAFVHZ010000272.1 GCA_017474265.1 Bacteroidales bacterium
GATTCCTGGCGAGCATTTCAAGAAGAACGATACCGTACGCGCAATCATCAAGAGCGTGGAGATGAAGAACAACACCACTCCATATATCGTTCTTTCCCGCACCACTCCGGAATTCCTTGAGAAACTCTTCGAGCAGGAGGTTCCTGAGATCTACGACGGCCTCATCACCATCAAGAAGGTGGTCCGCGTACCTGGCGAGCGTGCGAAGGTTGCCGTGGAGTCTTATGACGAGAGGATCGATCCTATCGGAGCATGTATCGGTGTGAAGGGTGCACGTATCATCGGCATCGTACGCGAACTTCGCAACGAGAATATCGATGTCCTACAGTGGACAAGCAATACCCAACTTCTTATCCAGAGGGCGCTCAATCCTGCAAAGATATCCTCTATCGTGCTCGGCGGCCCTGAGGAAGAGAAGATCAAGGTATACATGCTTCCTGATGAAGTCAAGAAGGGTATCGGTAAGGGAGGATGCAACATCAGGCTTGCCAGCATGCTCGTAGGAAAGGAGATCGAAGTCTGGAGAGAACTTCCGCAGAATGACATCGACGATGATGAGGAGGATGTTCTTCTCGTGGACTTCAACGACGTGATAGAGGACTGGATCATTGAGAAACTTCAGGGCATCGGCTGCGACACTGCGAAGAGTGTTCTCGCTCTGTCTCCTGCAGACATAGCCAAGAGGGCAGACCTCGAGGATGAGACCGTGGCAGAGATTCTCGATATCCTCCGCGCTGAATTTGAAGACGAAGAGTAATTTTAAGGGGTAATATATGGCAGAAATAAGATTAAGTAAACTTACAAAGCAATTCAGCATCGGACTTGCCAGACTTGTTGATTTTCTCAACGAGAAGGGAGCCAATGTGGATATGAATCCGAATGCAAAGATTTCGGACGAGTATCTGCCGGCTATCGAGGCCAAGTTCGGTGAAGACCAGAAACTTAAGAAGGACTCGGAAAAGGTGACCATCAAACTGAAGGAAATCATCGAGATGGGATCCAAGAAGAAGACGAGTCATGAGGAGGAGGCTCCGGAGAAGGAGGTAGTCATAAAGAGCAATGTGCTCAATGCCGAGCCTGTCAAGGAAGAGCGTCCTGCTGAAGTGCAACCGGAACCTAAGGAAGAACCAGTACAGACTGTCGGCCCTAAGGTGATCGATAAGATCGACCTGTCGAAGTTCGAAAAGAAGGCGCCGGCGCCAGTCGTTGAGCCTGCATCTGAGCCTGAACCAGCACCAGTACCGGTGCCGGAACCTGAGCCGGAGCCAGCCCCTGTAGTAAAACCTGTTGAAACTCCGTCACCTGTAGTGGAGGAGAAGCCTGCTCCCGCTCCAGCCCCAGCGGAAGAACCGGTAAAACCTTCTGAGCCACGTGAGGTGAAGATAGAAGTGGAAAGGCTTGCAGGACCGAAGGTCGTTGACAAGATCGACCTTTCTCAGTTCGACAAGAAGAAGAAAAAGAAGAAGAGAGACAGGATCGAGAAGGGAGCGAGTCAGAAAGTGGATGTGACCAAGGTGGATGCTGCAAACAATGCCGGAAAGAAGGACAAGAACAAGAACAACGGCGGCAAGCCTGCCGGAAATGTTCCTCCTCAGAATGCCGGTAAGAAGGATAAGAAGAGCCGTCGTGACCGTGGTGGCGACAAGTTCAAGCCTATGACCGAGGCGGAGCAGGAAGAGATGCAGAAGGAAATCCAGAAGCAGATCAAGGAGACCTACGCCCGCATGAACGAGAACAAGAAGGGTAATTTCGGAGCAAAGCATAGAAAGGAGAAGAGAGAACTTGCATCACAGAGGATGCAGGAGGAGATGGAGATGCAGGAAATGGAGCAGAAGGTGCTCAAGGTGACCGAGTTCGTGACTGTAAACGACCTCGCGACCCTCATGAACAACACCCCTGTCACTAAGGTCATCGGAGCCTGCATGAGTCTCGGAATGATGGTGTCCATCAACCAGCGTCTCGATGCCGAGACACTCGTTCTCGTTGCCGAAGAGTTCGGATACGAGGTTGAATTCGTCACTGCAAACCTTACTGACGCCATCACTCAGGGTGAGGCGGAGGATACCGAGGAGGATCTTCTCCCACGTCCGCCGGTGATCACTGTCATGGGTCACGTCGACCATGGTAAGACATCCCTTCTGGACCATATCCGTAAGGCCAATGTGATCGCAGGTGAGGCCGGAGGTATCACCCAGCATATCGGCGCATACAACGT
Source organism: Bacteroidales bacterium (assembly GCA_017474265.1). Classification (GTDB taxonomy): domain Bacteria; phylum Bacteroidota; class Bacteroidia; order Bacteroidales; family UBA932; genus Cryptobacteroides. The sequence continues at coordinate 2,216 of JAFVHZ010000272.1, forward strand.
GAAACTTCCTGACGGACAGCGTATCACCTTCCTTGATACCCCAGGTCACGAGGCGTTTACCGCCATGCGTGCCCGTGGTGCGAAGATGACGGACGTTGCCATCATCATCGTGGCTGCCGACGACTGCATCATGCCTCAGACTGTGGAGGCCATCAACCATGCTCAGGCCGCCGGTGTGCCTATGATCTTTGCAATCAACAAGATCGATAAGCCTGGTGCTAATCCGGACAAGATACGTGAGCAGCTTTCCAACATGAACATTCTTGTCGAAGACTGGGGCGGAAAGTATCAGTGCCAGGAAATATCTGCCAAGAAGGGTATTAATGTCGACCTTCTTCTCGAGAAGGTGCTCCTTGAGGCCGAGATGCTCGAACTTAAGGCCAACCCTAACCGCAGGGCTTCTGGTGCTGTCATAGAGTCGTCTCTGGACAAGGGACGTGGCTTCCTTGCCACTATTCTCGTTCAGAACGGTACCATGAGGGTCGGTGACGTGATGCTTTCAGGCTGCTATACCGGTAGGGTGAAGGCTATGTTCAACGAGCGCGGACAGAAAGTCGAGGAGGCAGGTCCTTCTACTCCTGTATCAGTTCTCGGTCTGAACGGTGCTCCTACCGCAGGTGAGACATTCAATATCATGGCTGACGAGAAGGAGGCCAAGGATATCGCCAACAAGCGTGAGCAACTCATCCGCATCCAGGGCATCAAGACACAGAAGCATATGACTCTCGAGGAGATCGGACGCCGTATCGCCATCGGAAACTTCAAGGAACTCAATGTCATCGTCAAGGGAGACGTGGACGGTTCTGTCGAGGCGCTTTCGGATTCGATCATCAAACTCTCTACAGAGGAGGTGCGCGTGAATGTTATCCACAAGGCAGTGGGTGCCATTTCGGAGTCGGATATCCTTCTCGCAGCCGCATCGGATGCCATCATCATCGGTTTCCAGGTTCGTCCTATGCCTTCAGCGCGTAAACTTGCCGAGAAGGAAGAGATCGAGATCCGTCTCTACTCTGTCATCTACGACTGTATCAACGAACTCAAGAGCGGTATCGAGGGTATGCTCGAGCCTGAGCAGAAGGA
>JAFVHZ010000273.1 GCA_017474265.1 Bacteroidales bacterium
CCATGCATAGCTGAATGAAATATCTGAAGCAAGTGACCAGTGCTCCGCAAAGGCATATCCTGAATGGATGTCGACACTCCCTCTGACAAGTCCGTACAGGCCTACACCGATGTATGCTTTCCTTTCCTGGGAAAACAGGTCCACTGCCGTGATCAGGAGGCATAATAATATGGAATACGCCACTTTCATCTTTTTCCGCAAATCTATGTCGGAAGAGTTGAAAGGTGGCGCGATTTAAAAAAAGATTTCGCAGATTTTTCTTTTTTTTAATGTTAAAAATTTATTTTAAACACTTAAAAATTAATTTTTAACAAAAAATCCCCTAAGGAAGTCACCCGAATCTATGAAGTCCGTAAAAAAACGATTATATTTGAAAGATTTTATATGGTACGCATAGCATTCATACATAACAGTTTTCCTGCCGGTGGTGCGGAACGGGTCACTGTAGATATTGCCAGATACTTGAGCGGCCTTGGAGGTTATAGGGTGTTTGTATATGCTACGAGGATCTCGGATGACATGATGACGGAGGAGTATGCCGGTTTCATGACTTTACGTACCATACCATCTCAGGCTGTTCAGTCAAGACGTGCAAAGGCGGTTGAGTCATTTGTAGTATCTGATAGAGTAGACATTCTTGTGCAGGTCGGGAAATCCCTCCCTGGCGTTGACGGAATCAGGGCAAGGACGGGATGCAGGACTGTCATTGCCTGCCATGGAGAACCTTTCTGGCAGAGGTATGTCATAATGCATCGCAGGCAGAAGGGCTTCATACGCCGGTTGATGTGGCATCTGTGGAACAGACGAAGGTTCGAAGACGGGACACTCGCTCTCAGAATGGCGCATGAGAGGACCCTGAAGGACTATATGCTGAATGATGCCTATACTGTCCTTTGTGAATCCTACCGTCGGGAAGTTGCTGATGCTCTCGGGTTGGACAGCAGTCTGAATCATCTTTATGCGATTGAGAATGCTGAGCCGGCCGTAAATGACATATGTTATGATAAGGAGAAGGTTTTCCTTTTCTGCGGCAGATTCGAGAACTGGTCCAAAAGGATAGACCGGCTGTTGAGGATATGGTCGATGGTACAGAACAGATTGCCGGAATGGAGACTGGTACTCGTTGGGGATGGACCTGACTGCGGCAGATTGAAGCAGTATGCGGTGGAACTGGGACTTGAGCGGATTTCCTTTGAGGGTAGAAAGCGTGATGTGACCGGGTATTACCGCAGGGCATCTGCAGTATGCATGACATCGCAGACCGAAGGATGGCCTCTGGCTTTGACGGAAGGTCAGGCACAGGGTTGCATCGGAGTGGCTTTCGGAGCGACTTCCGGAATAGTCGAAATCCTTTCCCCTGACGGAGAATGCGGTTTTATCGTACAGCCTTTTGATGAAGCACAGTACGCTGATGTTCTTGTCAAGGTTGCATCCATGGATGAGGCAAGCCTGATGAAGATGAGGGCTGATGGCGTAAGGAAGCGTTCAGGGTATACTCCCGAAGTCATGGCGGAAAAATGGAAGGAATTGTTTGACGGACTTGTCTCCGGACAGGGTATTGAATAACAGGTTTAAGGTATATGGATGCAGTTATCACATATGTCAATGGAAATGATCCTGTATGGAAGAAGGATTATGAAAAGACTACCAATGTGCCTGTCATGGAAAAGCGTTTCCGTGATTGGGGTACGCTGAAGTATCTTTTGAGAGGCATTCAATATAAGATGCCGTTCATAAATAATGTATATCTGGTCGTGTCTCATCCGTCTCAGGTCCCTGAGTGGGTGGACAGGTCGGTGTTGAACATAGTCCTGCATAAGGATATAATCCCGGAAGAATACCTTCCGACATTCAATTGCAATCCGATAGAGATGCACCTGCACAGGATTCCAGGACTTGATGAGGAGTATCTGTACTTCAATGATGATATGTTTCCGGTAGGGGATTGCAGACCGGAAGATTTCTTCCGTGACGGCAGGCCGGTGATAGGCTATTATCGCCATATCATTGCTTCCGGCATGTATAAGAAGATCTGTCGCAATTCGGACCGTCTGGCCCGCAAGGCGTTGGGAATGAGGCCTTCATGTCTCTTTACCCGCCCTCAGCACATCTGTTCACCGATGCTCAAGAGCCAGTGCGAGGAACTGTATGCAATGGTGGAGGATGAGATCCGCAAGACATCTGCCACAAGGACACGCACAGATGAGAACCTCAATCAGTATCTCTTCCTGGATTATATGAACTATAAGGGTCTGGTGCTGCATCACAAGATATCCAACAAGCATTTTTCGGTGGCAGTGGCTTCTCCGGATTCGTTGCGCTCATTCCTGATGGCCCCTACACGTAATCTGGTATGCATTAACGATGTACATTTGAGTGAAGACAGGTATGAGGCCTTGCACGACGCTATATTGAGCGCGTTTGAGGCTGCATTCCCTGATAAATCCGAGTTTGAGTTGTAATGAGTTCATATAGGATATCCTTGATTGTTCCTGTCTATGGCGTGGAACGTTATATAAGACAGTTCGCTGAGTCTGTCTTGGGACAGACATATGATGATGTCCAGTTCGTATTTGTGAATGACGGCACCAAGGACAGGTCGATGGAGGTGCTTGATGAACTGATAGCGGAGAAATACAGCCATCTAAGGGAGAGGATAGTCATAATCAATAAGGAGAACGGGGGACTGCCTTCAGCCAGAAAGGCAGGTCTTGATGCTGCAGACGGTGAGTATATACTGTTTGCCGATTCAGATGACTGGCTGGAAACCGATGCCGTTGCCAAAGTGATGGCAAAAGCGGATGAGACGGGTGCCGACATAGTCTATTTCGACCTTGTCAAGGAGTATGGTACCAGGAGAAGTCATAAGAGGGAAAAGGACTACACCGCTCGGACAAAGCAGGATTTCATAATCAATATCTTCAATTACCGTTCGCACGGTTACACGGTGACAAAGTGCTTCAGAAAGTGTCTCTACACCGATAATGTGATATATTTCCCGAAACTGGGCATGCATGAGGATATCTATCTGATGTGCCAGATAATTTTCCGTGCAAGGACACTGGTACATCTGCCGGAGGCTTTGTATCATTATCGTAAGGACAATCCTGATGCAATGTGTGCACAGAGCAGAAGGAACAGACATCTGGCTTCTGCCGTCAATCTTCTGGATCTGTATGGACATTATCGTGATGATCTGACGGGCAGTCCTATAGAAAAGGTGGCCGGGGGAATAATCATGCGTGCGGGATGGCACAGCCTGCGCCATGATCTTGGACTGTTCGACATGTATCCGTATCTGGCTTCTGATATATGCAAGGCAAAAATGAGCTGCAGATAC
>JAFVHZ010000274.1 GCA_017474265.1 Bacteroidales bacterium
CTGCACTACGGCATCTGCGGCGAGCACGGCGGCGACCCCATGTCCGTCGAGTTCTGCCACAAGATCGGCCTGGACTACGTGTCCTGCAGCCCCTTCCGCGTCCCCATCGCCCGTCTGGCCGCCGCACAGGCTGCTATCAAAACTGGGGAGGCCTGATCTGTACACCTGCGGTGAACGTATCTCCCAAGCCAATGGTGTAACGGGGCCGTTCCATGTATCGTGACGGAACCGCCACCAGCACTTGACCTTTGCTTTCTTCGGGCAGTTGCACAAACGCCTCAACAAAGGACCTGCCGCGTGTGCTTAAAGGCAGTTCTAAAGTCGCTCTGCAATCCTGTAAGGTGCCATACCGGCCCGTCCTTGCCCGGGTCGCAGCCATGAGACTGCCAAGCGTCAAGCCCTGTTCCATATCGACACCGGATAATGACCTTCCGTAATACAAAGCGTAATCTTTGGTGTGCAGGACGATACCGCGCAGGTTGAACTGGGTCATATACAGTTTGATGCCATTCAGTATTTGCTGCGGGTCTTCCAGATTGATCTCCTGCCCGAAATCAGAAACTGCTTCCGCCAGTTCCTCTTCGTTCATGCCAACAATATCCACCAGCGTGCCCAACCGGCCCATCACCCGGGTCTTCACTTCCGGATTCAGATAGAAAGCACCTTCCAGATAGCAAACCATATTGGGGTTTCTGCTTTGGAGCCGTTGGATATGATCCGAAAGCATTTTCAGCCGTTCCTCTATAACGTCCACATCCACCACGGCATCAAATCCGGAGAGCAAATAGGATGTCAGATTCCGGGACTGCTGCTCGTAGTAACTGCAATAATCCGCTGCGATGGGAAGCAGTCTGTGAATCGGGTCGAAAAACAGAATCAGCCGATTGGAGCAGGGAATCCGGTATTCGGTTCCGTTGACTTCGATCACATCGTCTTTCTGGAACTGCAGGATAAAATGATAGACCGGGGGAGAATCGTCATTGCAGTTTTCTACAGGAATTCTCTCCCCGTTTTCCGTCATCATGATGCCGCTTCCGCTGAGTATGGTGCAAACAGGTTTGCTGCGGTCAGTCAAATGTACATCCGAAGCGATTCCGATTGCACCCAGGGCTGCGGCTGCCTGTGCGCCGGTACCACCCAGCGACAGTTCCGTGCAAAAACACGTGAGCAGTTCCTCGCAAACCCGAACATCGGCAATATCCATATTTCCGCCGATTCCCTGGGTAATGTACCAACTGGAGATTCGCGCAAAATCCTCCATGGACCGAATCTGCTCGTTTCTCCCCTGATCGGGTTGCGTGTGCAGATACTTTTTCAAAATCTGATTGTAGACGGGCGCGTTCCAGGACAGTACCACATCCGCATTGCTGCAAAATCCAAGGAGCGGTCTGCGTTCTTCTCTTTGCCCGCGGATGATCTCTTCCTGCAGTTTGTCCAGATAATCAGCATAACGGTCTGTGTACGTTTTCTCAGTTTGCATCCCCGTCACGCATCCTTTCGGTCCGCTTCATTTGCCCAGTTGGTAGTATTTTGCCTTATCCTGGGCGTTGAACAGTTCCACTTTCTGCTGAACAACCTCGTTCATTGCCTTCACGCTTTCGGGGTACAGATCAAAAGGCTCCCGCAGTTTGGGATTCTCCAAGGTCTTGCGCAGTTGTCCATAGAGGGCTGCCTTGATGTCCGAGGAGATATTGATCTTCGTAATGCCCCGCTTCACTGCTTCTGCAATTTCGGAGTCCTTGTTGCCGGAACCACCGTGAAGCACCAGCGGAACCGAAACCTTGGATTTGATCTCGGAAAGCAGATCCTGCTTCAATTCGGGCTTCATGCCGGCGGGGTACAGACCGTGGGAGGTGCCGATTGCGATTGCCAGAGTGTCGCAGCCGGTCTCCTGAACAAACCGCACCGCATCTTCGGGATTGGTATAGATGATCTCGCCGCCGCCCTCCATGTTGTTTTCCAGCGCGCCGATGGTGCCCAGTTCTGCTTCCACGGAGACGTTCAGGGGGTGTGCCAGTTCGCATACCTTCTTGGTGATGGCAATGTTTTCCTCAAAGGAAAGGTGGGATGCATCGATCATCACGGAAGTAAATCCGGTACGCAGCGCCCGCAAAATCGGGACGAAATCACTATGGTCCAGATGAATGCACACGGGAACAGGGGATTTGTTGGCCCGGTCCTTGCACATCTCCATAAAACTATCGCCCATGAAGGCCAGTTCCTTGGGGTGAATGGCCAGAATGACGGGCGCATTGAGTTTTTCACAGGTATCCATGACACCGTTGAGGATCACACCGGAGCCGATATTGAACGCGGGGACCGCAAATTTTTGCTCTTCTGCCACAGACAGAATTTCTGTCATGTTCATTAACATAGGTAAAGTCCTCCTTATCAATAGCAGGTATAGCCGCCGTCAACCACCAGATTGCTGCCGGTGGTGTAGGATGCTGCGTCACTGGCCAGATACAGAACTGCCGCTGCGATTTCTTCGGTATTTGCCATGCGCTTTGTCGGGCACATGGAGAACCAGATACGCTGCCATTCTGCGTCCGTGGTTGCGGGGGTCATATCCGTGCAGACATATCCGGGGCTGACGGAATTGACGCGGATGCCGTGCTTTGCCCACTCACAGGCCAGCGATCTTGTCAACTGAATGACACCGGCTTTTGCCGCGTTGTAAGCGCACTGTTCCTGAGGCGTGTTGACCACCATGCCGGACATGGAGCCGGTGCAGACAATGGCACCGGGCTTGCCGGAGCCGATCATGATGCGGCCCACGGCACGGGCGCAGAGGAACACTGCGTCCAGATCGATCGCCATGACGGTTCTCCACTGCTGGAAAGTCATATCCTCCGCCTTTTCGCACATGGCGATGCCTGCATTCACATGGGCGATGTCGATGCCGCCCATCTTTTCCGCTGCCTGCGCAAAGGCTGCATTTACCTGATCTTCCTTGGTCAAGTCGCACTGAATGCCATAGGCCTTGACACCGAGTTCGTGGATCATGGCCTCTGTCTCGGAAGTGTCCCGAATGTCCAGAACGGTCACATCCGCGCCGGCTTCCGCGAAAGCCAATGCGGTTGCCCGACCGATGCCGCGTGCGCCGCCGGTCACAATTGCCTTCTTGCCATCCATACGGAATTTCTGCAAAATACTCATATTTCATTTCCTCTCTTTCATTCGTCAAACAGTTCAATTCCCAATGCCGTCAGTTCTTTCTGCAGGTCCTTGACACTCAACCGGCGGGGCGTGCAGCCTTGCTGCGCGCACATGGCTGCCGCAACACCGATTGCCTGACCCATGGCCATGCAGATGGACATGACCCGGTAGGAAGCATGGGCGCGGTGGGTACCCGAGATGCAGCGGCCGGCCGTAAACAGACCGTCGATCTTCTTGGGAACAAAGCATCCATAGGGCAGGTCATAGGGCTTGCAATACTGAATCTTCTTCTCCGCCTGTCCAGAACCTGTGGGATTGTGGATGTCCACCAGGAATTCGGCGTTGTGGACGATCACGTCATCAAAGCGCTTGCCCTCCACCAGTTCCTCCGCCGTGATGTAATATTCGCCCACAACGCGGCGGCTTTCGCGCACACCCAGCGTCGTGCCGGAACCGACGTATTTGCAGTTTTCATAGCCGGGCAGATTCTTCTGGAAGAAGTCCACCAGCGTGTCGATCTGACGGCGTAGTTCCAGTTCTGCTTTGAAGAGGGTCTCCACCTTGGTGCTGTCCACACCGTTGACCTGTGTGGTGTTGAAGTGACGCTCACCCTTATGCACGGTCGGGCACATACGGACCGCCGCGGCATTCTTCGGAATGATACCCTGCTCCGCCTGCTCCTTGCACCAGTCCAGAAAACGCTGTCCGTTAAACTGCACATCACTGATGTCGCCGATGCAGATGATACCATCCTCTGCCACATTGTCCACGAGAAATTCCAGCGTCACCGGCTGCATCAAACCGTCATCACGGCCTTTTTCAATCTCGCAGCCGGCAAATTCGGCCACATCACCGTCACCGGTGGCATCGATGACCACAGAGCCGGAGAGGATCTTCAGGCCCTCCTTTGTGGAGATCACGACACCGCGGATCGTATCCCCATCCATCCACGCATCGGCCACCATGGTCTGCAGATATACATCGATGTTCTCGTGATCCACAAATTCCGTCAGAACGGTTTTCGCTTTCTGGATGTCATGGCACACACCGGTCCATGCATAGGCATCATTGTCGCCCACACCCAGCAGGTCACACACTTCCTGACGCATGGTTCCCTTGCCCACCATACCAGCAACCGGTGCCACATAACCCAGAGTCAAGCAGCCGCCCACGGCACCGTACCGCTCCAGCAGTGCAACCTTTGCGCCATGCCGTGCTGCCGCAACCGCTGCGCAGATGCCTGCAGGGCCGGCGCCACATACCACCACGTCATAATGCTTGTATACCGGAATAACCTTTGAATACTGTACACTTTCCATTATTGATAACCCCTTATTCGTTTAGTAAAGTCTCACTTCATAGACCCGTGCAGATTCATGACCATAAGTTTCCCGCACGATGATACGCACTTCATCGCAGAGTAGATTGTCAAGTTTGTGGACGTTCAAGCGCTGCCCGTTGCCGCGAATATTCTTTTCCAGCGCAATTTCGCCCTGACGCAGGAATTGCACATCGTAATCTTTCACCAGTTCCAGGGGAAGGGTCTTTACCTGATGCTCCAGTGCCTTTCGCGTAATGGAAGGCATAATGCTTTTGCTCAAATTGGAGTCGAAGGTAACGCGCAGTTCCGAGAGGGTTTCCTCCTGCGGCAGCTTCAAGGTCAGTGTTGCAGGCCCATTTTGCAGCGGATTCGAAATCCAGCAATTGCTGCCTTCTTCCGTGGAGCGGGAAATGCCGTTGAGTACATTTACGGCTTTTCCGGCTTCGGTTTCACTGTCGGCAGAGATGCTGGCCGTGCGTGCCAGATCCAGCGGATCTTCATTGCGGAAGCCCGGAATGAAGCAGTCGTTTTTCAGCAGGGTCTGCTGCAATTCTTTGATGTGTTCGCTTCCTACCTCCGCAACGGTGCAGCCGTGCTTGATGGCCAGCGCTGCAGCCGTACCGACTGCCTGTCCACCCACGGCGCAGGTTCCCATCACTCTGGTGGAGCTGAATGCCATTTTGGAAGTGGAAATATCTCTGCCGGCCATCATTAAATTGCTGATGTTTTTGCTGTAAAAACATCTGTAAGGGATGGTATAGGATCCTTCGTAACTGACTGCCACACTGGGCTGCTTCGAGAAGATACCGCCGTCACAGTGCACGTCCATGGGCCAGCCGCCGTAGGCAACCGCATCGGGGAAAACCCGGTTCGCAAGGATATCGTTCTCCGTAAGTACATAGTCACCATCCAAACGGCGGCTTTCCCGGTGTCCAGGAACAATGCCAACCCAGTCCAGATCGTAGTTTTCCACACCGTGGTCTCCCACATTTTTCAGATGATCCCACACACCGTAGACACAACGTATCAGTTTGTCCCGGATCAGTTCACTGTCCCGGGTCATCTCGTCGCCGTGACCCGTCACTTCAATCCACCAGTAGCCGGAGGTGGAATCGTAGTAATCAGGGAGTTGCCGGCTGCCTTCTGCCTTTTCCGACAAGACGCTGCCGTCACTGGCGTTGAAGACCATGCGGGAGGTATGGGGGCGAATTGCCAGATCCTCTTCGGAGAAATGATATGCCCAGTCCGGTGCGATGAACTTCACCGGTTCCCCTCTGTCCCGGGCGGAAAACAGCAGGGAGTCGCCCATGCAGTGGTCATTGGATACTTCCGGCGCGGAGGGTTCCGAGAACTCATATTTGCTTTCCGTGCCGATACGGTATTTGGCGCCGGACAGCACACCCAGCGTTCCGTGACCGGTGGCATCCACAAAGACTTCAGCAGAAAGGTGAATCTCCGTCTCCGTGGTAGCCTGATAGCAGATAATGCTGCGGATGTTCTTGCCGTCCATCACCACATCCTGTACCGTTGTGTTCAGATAGGAGGTCAAATGCTCCTGCTTGTATGCCATTTCCCACATCATCGTATCAAACACCGGAAAAGAGGCATAGGGGTTTCGTTGCTTGTTCTTTAACAGCAGTTCCTCCAGCAGGCCGGTTTCGCGCATGTTATCCTTGGACGCGTGGCAGTCCGCGCCGACGATGTGCATGCGTATTTCCGAACTGGCATTGCCTCCGAACATGGACCGGCTCTGGACAATAGCAACCTTTGCACCCTGCCTTGCTGCTGCAACCGCAGCGAACAGTCCTGCCAGACCGCCGCCGGCAACGATGACATCGAAATTTGCAGTCAATTTACGTACCGCCATAGTATCTCCATCCTTCCTGAATATTGGTTTATTTTTTAAACTCTTATACCAGAAACATACCACAGCACAAATTCAATGTCAATCCGTGATTCGTCAAAACCCTTGATTTCGTCGGGTTCGATAATTTCCTTGCGCGCACTTTGTTTACTTTTTATATTTGGGTATCCGTCGCCTTTTCGGCATATAGTTTATATTTTCAACTTGAAAAACAGCGAAATCAATGATAACATAACGTTACAATTTATTTTGAGTATTTTACTTCATCGGAAAGGAATGTTGGGGTATGAAACTGGCCGCCGACCTGCAATGCGCAAACAAGGCGCTGATCCTCCGCAATATTTACGAAAACGCGCCCATATCCAGAATCAATCTTTCCAAGACAACGGGCCTGAATAAGGCCACCGTTTCTACCATTGTTCACGACTTTCTGGAAGCAGGATTGGTCCGGGAAAACGGTGTTGTTCTTACGGAAAGCGGCAGAAAATCCATTGGCCTGGAACTGAATATGGAGAACTTTGCTTCTGTTGTTGTGCGCCTCAAGCGAAACCATATCCGTTCTGCCGTATACGATTTGAAAGACAATCTCAAAAACGCACGAAGCAGTTTGTACACGGACAGTTCCCGGTTCTCCTGCATTCTTGACCAGATTGAGCAGGAGATCAACCTGCAACTGGCATATTGCCAGGCAGCGCATACCGCAGTGCTCGGTATCTCTATTGCAACCCTCGGCCCCCTGTTCAGTCACAACGGAAACTATACGCTTCGTGTGGACGGTTTTCGCACCCTGAGTGAGGGAGACATCTTTCAGGAAATCTCTTCCCGCTTTCCGGGTTATTGCATTTTGATGAATCACGATGCCAACGCCAGTGCCGTTGCGGAACTGCGGTCCTTTGTGAAAGAAGAGGGCTATCAGCCCAGTGTGTTTTTGAATGTCGTATGTGGCGTGGGAATTGGCAGCGGCATTCTCGTCGATGGTAAATTGCTCCGCGGTTTCCACGGAACCGCCGGTGAAATCGGCCATCTCGGCATCAATTGCCTGGTCACGCACAAAGGAATCAACAGCGATATTCAATTCTCCCATAGTGTGTATGAGGAATTCGCCTCTCCTGCTGCGATGCAGCGCTCCCTGATCGAGCATCTTTACGATTATCCGGACTCTTCGCTCACTTCCTCCGTTTCTCTGGAAGATATTTACGATGCCTATGATCAGGGCGATGCGCTGGCCGTCTGGGCAGTCAACCGGATGGCTCGTTTTCTGGCATACGGTCTGGCCGGTCTGGTCTTTACGTTGGATCCGGAGATCATCATGCTGGGAGACGAAATTCCCCGCAGTGAAAAATTCAGAAACAGCCTGAACAGATTTATCGACGATTATCTTCCCGATGGCTTGAAGGCGGGATTGCAGATCCGTTTTTCAAATTATGGCGGAGATACATCCCTTTCCGGTGCCGGCATCATGCTGGCAACGGAAATGATGCAAACCGGAAAAATTCTGGAATGCATCGACAAGCACCGAAAAGGCCAATAATAAGACGCATAAAAATCCCTCACTTGCCTGACAAGTGAGGGATTCTTTTACGCGGTAACGGCAGCAATGACGCAGAATACAGCCAGTGTTACGATGGTCAGCAGGGAACTGACACCGGCAGCGACGGTCTGTTCCTGCTTCGTCTTGCCGAGGCTGGGTGCGATATAGGAGGCCGGCAGGAAGCAGTAAAGCAGCATGGCCCACCGGGTCAGAGGTGTGATGCCCGGAATCAGGAAGAGCAGCAACTGCAGCACGCCGCCGATGACAGCAAAAATGAGCAGGCGAACCAGACAGAGTTTCATCACTTCTTTGCGGTTTTCTCCGGAAAGGGAAAGATTGTAGCCGACACTGAAAATCATCAGCGTGCTGACAGGCTGGCCCAGGAACGTTGTTACCCCGGTCACGACCTGACCGATGCCGCTTTCCGGCAGCCGTGCTCCAAGGCCGGAGAGGTTTAAGCCAAGTGCGATCAAACAGGCAATGACCAGCGGAGAAGTAAGAACCTTTTTTAGAATCGTCTTGGGATTGGGGCTGTCTCCTGCGTCGCAGGAAACGATTGCAATGGTCGGATGTCCAACGATTGCCTGTGTCAGGTCCAGAATCACCATGTGGTAAACATTCGCACTGCCAAAGAGAATCAAAAACAGCGGAATGCCCAGCATGCCGCTTTCCTGCGCGCCGAACATCATGGGAAGATTCTTGTAAGGGTATTTTTTCTTTCCGATCCGGAACGCCCACAACGTGACACCCAGCACAAAGGGAAAGAGCAGCGCCATAACCGCAAGGGACTCCGAACCAACCTCTGCGGTCAGCACCGAGTTGAAGATCAGGCAGGGAAGAGCAATATTCAGAACAAACTGTTGAAGCCCCTGCACGCCTTCCGGGGTGAGCAGGGCTTTTTTCCGGGCTACCATACCAAGATAGACCGTGGCAAAAATGGGTGCGATAACAGCCGCAACATTAAACAGTTTCTCCATGCGCAATACCTCCTGTCCGGTATATATATCTGTTTTATCATATTCTACACATAAATACAAGTATTGCAAAAAAACGCC
>JAFVHZ010000275.1 GCA_017474265.1 Bacteroidales bacterium
ATGAATCTTGCTCTGGCACCGCCGCTGCGGTCATAATTCACGACATCAGCGGGGAAAGCTCCCTCAATTTCATTGGCAATGAAAATCTGCTGCAAATCATTTTCATAAACTTTGCGTTTTGAAGAATCGGAATAAACCGTAAATCTCACACCGGCACGGGGTATGATATTGATATTGAAAAGTTTGATCGGATAATACAGGAAGTTTACAGAATCAAGACGCATTGTCTCATAATCAGCAGTTCCGATATAATTTGGTGTAGTGCGGGGCTTATCAAAATCACGCCATTTCATAGAGAGATAATCTATGCTGTGTTCCCCCTGATAATAAAGATTGGTATTAAATATTTCCATTCTCGGAACATCAATACGGAATTCAGGAAGTTTCTGGACTGTATTGGAAAAATTATTGACACGCACACGACTGTAAAGAGAGAATGTCACATTTTCAAAATATTTTTCCAGAGCGGCATACGATGCAGGTTCCGGATTATTGTTGTAATTGACACGGAAAAAGTCGTACTGGACATAAGGATCGCTCAAATATTCAACATGTGTTCTGAAATCAAATGTCGGCGTGATATGGCTGACATTGGTCAAACGCAAATCAAAACGGAAATGCGGTATCCGCATGCGGCTGTTATCCAGATCGACACCTTCATTGGGATGAGTATCATAAATGCCATAAGCAAAAAGATTGGTTTTGGAATTTTCAGTGGCAAAATTGACTTCAGTACCATATCCGAAACCGCGTTTTTCATAATAATCCACCATTAAATTGGCAACAGCGTACGGATATTCACTGATATTTATTTCCTTGCTTAAAGAAACAAAAAATCCCCAGTCGCTGGTCGCTCCGATAGAGAAATCGAACAGCTGCGGACTTTCATCTTTCGGCTTATAAAATACCGGCAGCCACAGCACCGGCACACCGTAAATATTTACAAAAGCATTTTTGGCATAAACGCTGTGCTGTCCGATAGAGAAGTCATAATTTTTTATATCGAATCCGTTATCCTGATAAGTCCTTAAATTTATCTCCGAAGCAGAGATGGAATAATGCGCATTATCTTCAACGAGATATTCACAAGAACTGAAATCAGCATTTTGTAAATCTATGTCGCCGTTGGCTTTACGCACTGCGCTTTCTGCTTTCAATGCGAAATTTCCTGATTTACAGCGCACGTTCTGCATACTCAAATAACCACTGGTCAGATTTCCTGCAAGTTTATCCGCAGTCAAAGTATCGGTAACATAATATACGAGAGTATTGATATACGGTTCTCCCAGCGGAGTAAATGCTGAATCCTCGACTTCAACAACTACATCAGGATATTTACGAAGTTCAGCAAACTGCTCATTACTGAGAGCGCATTTTTCAATTTTGCGGGCAAGAAGTTTTATATTGCCGCTGCATTCAATATCACGGCTTTCGGTATTCAGAATTACTTTATCAGCAACGATATGGAAATTTTTTGACGGGACAACCACATTGCCTTCAAGTATTACATTATTGGCATTCCATGTCCATTTGTCTGCGCGGATGCTCTTCAATTCGGAGAGAAAACTCTTGCGCCCTATGGCGGCGGCAGAACACAGCTGAACTGCGCAAATACACAGCAAAACTGCAATCACTCCGGCACAATTTTTACAATATCTGAACAAAATACAACTCCTGAAAAACAGTCAAAAAACATTTATATAATATACTACAATACTACACTTTATTGATTTTTCAATCAAATCTTTATTATTTTTATCATTTTTCATTACAATCATTGCTTGATTTTTTCATAATCGGGTCTATTTTAACATATACTTGTTATCAAAAGAGGTAATTTCACAAATCCTCAAAACATTAAGGATTGCTGACTATGACAAAAAAAGGTATCATCGGCGCCGGCAACTGGCTGGTAGACACCGTAAAAACTCTCGACCGCTTCCCCAAAGAAGGCGAACTCTGCAACATCAAATCAATTGAAGTCGGCGGCGGCGGCGGCCCATGCAACGTTCTCTTTGACCTTGCCGCAATGACAGATCAGATTCCGCTCTATGCCGCAGGTGTCATCGGCAATGACAGCAACGGTGATTATCTCATGAATGAAATCTCCAAACGCAATATTGATGCCCGTTACATGTTCAAAAGCGATGTACCAACTTCATTTACAGATGTAATGTCTGCTGACGGCAAACGTACATTCTTTCTCCTGCAACGCCCTAGCATCCTGTGGCCACGAATTCCGCAACGCATCTGTTGGCAAGAAGCATGAATTCCTCTATGAGCCAGTTGGCTTCCTTCGTCACCTTCTGATACACGTTCACCGGACGTCCCTTCTCATCGACCTCCACCTTCATCTCAGGCCTCTCGAAACTGATGGCGCCACTTGCAAATCTCTTCTTTCTAAGTTTCGAGGCAAGGGAGTTCAGAACCAGCACGGCATTCTTCACATCTTCGGAGACACCTTCATGGACGGCCTTAGGGCCGGCCTCGATGATAGCCTGTGCCTCTTCGTACGAGAAACGCTGGTCGGAATATATGACTGTCTTTCCGAACCACTGGCCGGCAATCCTTCCCAAAGGAGTGATCTCAAAGACCGCAGAGAAGGTCAGTTTCTCCTCATGAGGGCGGAGAGAGCAGAGTTTGTTGCACAGTTTCTCCGGCAGCATAGGCACGGTCCTGTCTACAAGATATACGGATGTCCCTCGACTGCGGGCCTCTTCATCTACAACCGATCCCGGGCGGACATAATGCGTCACATCAGCGATATGGACTCCGACTTCATAATTGCCGTTTTCAAGACAACGGAACGACAGTGCATCATCGAAGTCCTTGGCATCGGCAGGGTCTATGGTGAATGTCAGGACATCGCGGAAATCACGACGGTAAGCCCTGTCCTCATCGGTTATCTCCTCGGAGATCTGATCGGCAGCATTCGCCACAGCCGACTCGAAGCGGTACGGAAGGGCATATTCCGCGAGTATCGCATGCATCTCGGTATCATTGTCTCCCGGCTCTCCAAGAACATCTACAATACGTCCGCGAGGATTCATCTCGCCACGAGGCCAATCCTCGACGATAGCGGCCACCTTCATCCCGGAACGTGCCTGGAGTTCACGCTTTCCATATCCGTCCTCCCCCGTTTCAAACACGCCGTGAACTGCGAAGAGGTCATCGGACACCGGCTTGAGATATCCTGTCTCGTCCTTCTGCTCCGCAACCGGGCGGTTTGTCTTATGCCTGCGGAAACGTGACTGGTCGCTTTCGGTAAACGGTATGGTTATATCATATGGCATGAAACGGCTCTGCATGAGCACCCATGCCTGATTTCCGACTACATGAAGGATGCCTATGAACGGCTTCGGCGACCTCTCCAGAATCGCCACGACCTCTCCTTCACGACGCTGGGTATCGGTCTTAGGTCTGGTAACCGCCACCCTCACAATATCTCCGTTCAGGGCTCCATGTGTCTTGGACGCCTTCACGAACACATCATCTTCCTCGCCTTCCACAATGACAAAGATATAACCTTCCCTTGTCATCTGCACTCTTCCTTCCACTAACGGGAAAGACTTCTTTTCCTTCTTGCCTCTGCTGCGGCCCTTGCCGCGCGAATTATTCTTTCTTGCCATGTTTTTCATTAAAAAATCAGACAAATTTAACAAAATTTATTCGATATAAACGGGAGGTTCTGAGTATCTTTGCAAAACTTTAACAAACATACGACGATGAGACGAATAACAACAGTAATCCTCACTCTCGGCATCCTGATTCTTGCTTCCTGCAAGGAAGGAGCCAAGACCACCACAAAGGAACCGAACTACTACGAAACAGTCGAGATCACTCTCGGAACACGCACCCTCACCACAGGATATTCGGCATCGATAAGCGGAGTGCAGACAGTCGAGATCCGTCCGCAGGTCAGCGGCATGATCACCGACATCCTGATCGAGGAAGGAGAGAGCGTCAAGAAGGATCAGGTGCTCTTCGTGATTGACCAGACCCCATACAAGGCGGCATACGAGATCGCTGTAGCGAATGTAAAGAGCGCAGAGGCAGCACTTTCCACAGCACAACTCATCCTCGAAAGCAACAAGGACCTGTACGAGCAGGATGTCATATCGGAATTCGACCTCATGACGGCACAGAACAACCTCACAGAGGCAGAAGCACGTCTGGCCCTCTGCAAGGCAGAAGAGGTCAACGCAAGCAACAACCTGTCCTACACCGAAGTACGTTCTCCCGTCAACGGAGTTGCATCAATGATCCCATACCGTGTCGGAGCCCTCGTCAGCAGCAGCATAACCCAGCCGCTTGTGACAGTATCGGACGACAGCCGCGTATATGCATATTTTTCAATGGCAGAGAACCAGATGCTGGACATGGTGCAGCAGTACGGCTCCCTCAACAACGCCATAAGGCAGATGCCTGAAGTGGAACTGATAATGAGCAACGGGGACAGATACGAACACACGGGAAAGATCAACGCAATCAGCGGCACCATCAGCGAGAGCACCGGCGCCGTAAGCCTCAGGGCCGTGTTCAGCAACCGCAATCACCTGCTGCGCAACGGAGGAAGCGGCACGATCATCATCCCTGTCACCCTCAAGGACTGCATAGTGATCCCCCAGTCTGCGACATATGAACTCCAGGACCGCGTATTCGTATACAAGGTAGTGGACGGAAAGGCATCGTCTACTGAAATCCGCATCGCACCGCAGAACAACGGAAAGGAATACATCGTCGAGGAAGGACTTGAAGTGGGAGACATCATCATTGCCGAAGGAGCGGGCCTGATCAAGGAAGGCACACCTATACGCACCAGAAAAGAGGAGGGACAGGAGTAATGAATATAAAGACATTCATAGACCGTCCGATCCTGGCGGGAGTGATCTCCGTGATGATCCTTCTTGTCGGCCTCATCGGACTGAGCCAACTGCCTGTGGAGCAGTTTCCTGAGATCGCGCCTCCGACAGTAAGCGTATCTGCAGCATATGCCGGAGCAAATGCGGAGACCGTCCAGAAGAGCGTGCTCGTACCCCTGGAAGAGGCCATCAACGGCGTAGAAGACATGATGTACATGGTGTCATCTGCCACCAACAACGGTTCCGCCAGCATCCAGATATATTTCCGCCAGGGAACAGACGGCGACATGGCCATGGTCAACGTGCAGAACCGTATAGCATCCGCCCAGAGCCTTCTGCCTGCAGAGGTGACCCGAAGCGGAGTGACCGTACGCAAGCGTCAGACGAGCCGCATCAAGACCCTCGCGGTATATAGTCCCGACAATTCCTTCGACCGAAAGTTCATCACCAACTACCTGAAGATCAACATAGAACCGCGACTTTCGCGTATTGCGGGTGTCGGAGAGGTCGACGTTCGAGGCGGAGACTATTCCCTCCGCATATGGCTTGACCCGGGCAAGATGGCCAAATACAGCCTCATGCCGTCTGACATCTCTGCAGTATTGGCTGAGCAGAACCTCGAGGCACCGACCGGAACCCTCGGAGCAGAATCCGAGAACACATTCAGATATGTATTGAAATACCGTGGCCGATATGAGGACGTCACCGACTACGAGAACATGGTCATCCGTGCCGAAAGCGACGGTACGGTACTGCGCCTGAAGG
>JAFVHZ010000276.1 GCA_017474265.1 Bacteroidales bacterium
ACTGAGCTACTTCCGCAACTTTAAAGTAAAAGCCCGATCGTTTTGCTTTCGGGCTTCTGGTGGGAGAAGATGGATTCGAACCACCGAAGGTATAAACCAGCAGATTTACAGTCTGCCCCATTTGGCCACTCTGGTATTCTCCCAAAATTCCTTAAGAACTTTTGAGCCGATGGAGGGAATCGAACCCACGACCCCGAGATTACAAATCACGTGCTCTGGCCAACTGAGCTACATCGGCAATGTTGTTTTCCCTTGTCTTCGAGAGCGCCTCTCTTGATTTGGGATTGCAAAGATAGACATTAATTTTTTATCTCCAAAACTTTTTTGTCTTTTTCGCCATTTTTTTCAAATTCTTCCTGAATGCATATCCTGATTCTTTCTGCGGTCAGGTTGCATTCTTCCCTGAGTTCCTCCTGAGTGCCCTGGCTTATGTACCTGTCCGGAATTCCCAAAGCACGTACAGGGAGAGGGTCGGATTGAGATGCCATGAACTCGGAAACAACCCCGTGGAGTCCGCCGATGATGCATCCGTCCTCTATGGTTACCACGCTTCTGAATTTCCGCGCTATCTCCGACAGGATCTCCTCATCTACAGGCTTTATATACCTTATATTATATATGGCAGGATTCCATCCGGTCTTTTCCTTTATGTCATGAGCAGCCTCAAGGGCTCTGTTGGCGAATGGGCCGGCGGCGATGACTGCTATCTCTGTTCCTTCGAGGAGCAGTTCTCCCTTGCCGGGTTTCAGTTCCTTGAATTCTGCTGTCTTCCATTCCGTTCCCTCGCCGTATCCTCTAGGGTATCTGATGATGAACGGTCCTTTCTCTGCGTTCATTGCGGTGAACATGAGGTTCTTGAGTTCGGTCTCGTCCTTAGGAGCCGCAATGACGGCGCCGGGGATGGTCCTGTATATGGCCATGTCGTAGCAGCCGTGGTGGGTCGCTCCGTCTTCCCCGACAAGTCCTCCTCTGTCAAGACACAGGACTACCGGGAGGTCCTGAAGGGCCACGTCATGAATGATCTGGTCGTATGCCCTTTGAGAAAATGACGAATATATGTTGCAGAAAGGCTTCATGCCTCCTGCTGCGAGTCCTGCCGAGAAGGTCACTGCATGTTCTTCCTCGATGCCTACGTCGTAGAATCTTTCCGGCATCTGCTTGGCAAGGGTGTTCATTCCGCATCCGGAGGCCATTGCCGGCGTTACTCCCACGACTTTATCATTCATACGGGCGAGTTCGAGGAGGACTTCTCCGAAGACATCCTGATATCTGCTTTCTCCTTTTGAACTTTTCTGGCGCATTCCGGTTTCCGGGTCGAAGATGCCGGGGGCATGCCATGTGGTCTGTTCCGCCTCTGCGGGTGCATATCCCTTGCCTTTCTTCGTCATCACATGAAGGAGGCGCGGGCCTCCCATGTCCTTGGTCTTCTGCAGGGTGCTGATGACCTGCTCAAGGTCGTTGCCATCGATGGGACCGAAATATCTGAATCCCATGGCCTGGAAGAGATGTCCTCCGCTGTTTCTTACCAGATGTGATTTGGTGGTCGCTATGAACCTCTGTATCATGTCTCTGAACCAGTTGTCCCCAAGGGAATCCCATACCTGTTTCTTTGCCTTGTTGTATCTCGGGTCCGTGGTGATCTTCAGAAGATATTCGTGCATTCCTCCGACGTTCTTGTCGATGGATATGTTGTTGTCATTGAGGATGACCAGCATGTCAGCCTTGCTTGCTCCGGCATTGTTCAGTCCTTCGAAGGCGAGACCTCCTGTAAGGGAACCGTCTCCGATCAGGGCGACAGCCTTGTGTGGCAGTCCCTGCTGCTTTGCCGCTTCGGCAAATCCCAGGGCTGCAGATATGGATGTGGATGAGTGGCCTGCTCCGAATGCATCGTATTCGCTTTCGGAACGTTTCGGAAAGCCGCTGATGCCGTCCTTCATCCTGTTCCTGCGGAACGCTTCGCGACGTCCGGTGATGATCTTGTGGGCATATGCCTGATGGCCGACATCGAATACGAGTTTGTCCTCAGGAGCGTCATAAACATAATGTAGGGCTACCATCAGTTCGACTGCGCCGAGGCTCGATCCGAGGTGGCCCGGATTTACCGAACAGCATTCGATCATGTAATGTCGGATCTCGGCACAGAGTTCCTTGAGTTGCCCCATGTCCAATGTCTTGATGTCCTTCGGCGAATCGATTTTGTCCAGAATCTTATATGTAGTATTTTCCTGTCCCATATTGTCGACGAAATATCATGCGAAGTTACGAAAAAAAACTTATCTTCGCGCGGTCAAAGGATGTAATCAATTTAAATTATCATATTATGACACAAACTATCAGAAAATTCATGAACGATAACCCTGTTGCCAGATGGGCCGTTCTGATCTTGGTCGCTTCTGCGATGTTCTTCGCATATATGTTCGTGGACGTGATGTCGCCTCTGAAGTCCACCCTTGAAAAGACGGTGGCTGAAGGGGGGCTGGGATGGAGCAGTACTGTATTCGGAACATATGCTTCGTCAGAGTATTTCCTTAATGTGTTCTGCCTCTTCCTCATCTTTGCGGGAATCATCCTCGACAAGATGGGAGTGCGTTTCACAGGTCTCCTTTCCACCGCTCTCATGGTCGGTGGCGCCGCAATCAAGTTCGTGGGAATATCTGACTGGTTTCAGGCGACTGCATTCTGCGGATGGCTTGATTCATGGTGGGTTGCCATGCCTGGAACTGCAAAGATGGCCTCATTGGGATTCATGATCTTCGGCTGCGGATGCGAGATGGCAGGTACGACTGTCTCGAAGATTCTTGCGAAATGGTTCAAGGGCAAGGAGATGGCTTTGGCCATGGGTCTTGAGATGGCTATAGCGCGTCTTGGCGTGTTTGCCGTGATGTGGATTTCTCCGCTTATCGCATCATCGTTCCCTGATGCCGCAATCCTTGCTCCGGTTGGCTTCTGCACCGCTCTCCTTCTGATAGGACTCATCAACTTCATCGTATTCTCTGTCATGGACAAGAAGTTTGACGCTCAGTTGGAAGAGGCCGGTATCGCTACATCAGACCATTCGGCTGAAGATGAGTTCCGTGTCAGCGACCTCGGTAAGATCTTTACCAGCAAGATGTTCTGGATAGTAGCCCTTCTCTGCGTGCTCTACTATAGCGCCATCTTCCCGTTCCAGAGGTATGCTCCTAACTTCCTTGAGACCACTCTCGGTGTAAGCGCAGAGGTGGGAGCGCGTCTTTTCAGTTTCTTCCCTATCCTCGCGATGGTACTGACTCCTTTCCTCGGGGCATTCCTGGATTTCAAGGGCAAGGGAGCCACAATGCTGATGCTCGGTGCCGTCATCATGACCGTATGCCACCTGTGCTTTGCATTCCTTCTCCCTGTATTCCCATACAAGTGGCTTGCAATCGTGCTCATAGCAGTGCTTGGAGTCTCGTTCTCTCTGGTTCCTGCCGCTTTATGGCCGTCGGTCCCTAAGATCATCGATGAGAAGATTCTCGGTTCCGCTTACTGTGTGATCTTCTGGGTTCAGAACATCGGACTCTTTGCTGTCCCTCTCCTTATCGGAAGTGTCCTGGAGTCAACAGGCGGATATCTTGTGCCTATGATCATCTTTGCGTCATTCGGAGTCATGGCATTCATCATGTCATTCTTCCTCAAGGTGGAGGACAAGAAGAAAGGTTACGGTCTGGAACTTCCTAACGTACAGAAATAATGTCAACCCTGAAAAATAACCTCAGGGACAACAGATGGGCATGCTGGCTTGCGCTGGCATGCCTTGTTGTTCCTATGTTCGCGTCGTATTTCTTCGACGACATGTTCTCGTCGCTTTCGGAACTGTTCAAGAATCCGGAATGTCTTGAACTGGGCTGGGACATGGCGGACTACGGCTTCTATTCAAGCGGCTACTCGTTCCTGTGCATATGGGGCGGCCTGATAGTATGCGGAGCCCTTCTCGACAAGTTCGGAGTGCGTCTGGTCGGCTCTATCTTCGTGGGGATGATGGTGTTCGGTGCGGGTCTTGTGACCTTTGCCATATCTGCAGGCTTTGCACCGCAGACTTCATTGACGGTGGCATATGTAGGCTGCATGCTCTTCGGCCTCGGAAGCGAGATCGCCGGAGTCTCTGTGACGAGGTCCATCGCAAAATGGTTCAAAGGACGTAATATGGCCCTTGCCATGGGCCTTCAACTTTCCATTGCGCGTTTCGGAACTGCAACAGCGATCCTTGTGGCTCCTATGATAGTCAGACAGAAGGCTCTGGGGGAAGTGTACACTCTTGCGGAGACCAACAGGCCGGCACTTATCGGTCTTGGGGTTCTTGCAGTAGGAGCCATCCTTTGGGCGATATTTGTTGCAATGGATGCGAAATTCGACAGGCAGACTGGAGAGACCGACAAGGTGGAGACTGCGGAAGAAGACAAGTTCAGGTTTTCTGACATCTGGAAGGTCCTGAGCAATCCCCGTTTCCTGATGATAGCCATACTTTGCGTGACTTTCTACTGCTGTGTCATCAGATTCAAGAAGTTCGGAGTGTCCATCCTACTTCCTCTTTTCGGAGTCGACCTCGATATCGCGACGGTCCTTCTGGCGATGATCCCTTTCTTCACCATCCTTTTCACCCCTCTTTTCGGTGCTCTAGTGGACAAGGTGGGAAAGGCTACCGTATGGATGATCGTCGGTTCTGCGATGGTGCTTGCTTCGCACCTCATCATCACCTTCGCGCCGCAGGGCGTGCCGGTATATGCATACATCGCGATTGCCCTTCTCGGTATCGGCTATTCGCTTGTACCTTCTGCAATGTGGCCTTCTGTGCCTAAGATAATTCCTGAGAAGAATCTCGGTACAGCATATTCCCTCATCTACTGGGTCCAGAACATGGGAATGTGGGCTGTCCCTATCTATGTCGGAAAGATATTCACCAGGGAGATAACTCAGGTCGGAAATCATGCTCAGGAAGTGTCTGCTGCCATCCAGGCCGAGCATGTGTTCATCCTTCTGGGAATAGTCGCGATCGCTGTTGCTGTCCTGCTTCGCATGTCGTCACGCAGAAGACCTGAACTCAGGTTGGACGAGCCTGCCTGCAGCCAACCGGATCACATGGACTGATATTGCAAGGATTTGATACAAATCTGTTAGCGTTTTTCTCGGAAGTTGCTTATAATTGTGATTGTTAACCGTTATAAGCGATGAAGACTTTCCGTTTGATACTTGCCATCGTGCCTGCAGTGGTGCTGGCGGCCTGCACCCAATTGCATGAACTTCCTGAGAATGTTATGGTTACAGGATATAATCCTGTCATAGACAATCAGTTTACGGCCGATCCTACGGCAAGGGTCTTCAACGGGAAGATCTATATGTATCCTTCCCATGACATTCCGAGCGTCGTCACCCATCATGACGGGTCCGCATGGTTCAGCATGCCTGACTATCATGTGTTTTCTTCAGAGGATCTTACGCATTGGACCGACCATGGCGTCATTCTGAGACAGGAAGACGTCCCTTGGGGAAATCCGACGGCGTTTGCGATGTGGGCCCCGGACTGCGTATGCAAGGACGGAAAGTACTATTTCTATTTTCCTGACGCCCCTGCAGAGGGTATGGGATTCGGTATCGGCGTGGCTGTGGCCGACCATCCGGAGGGCCCGTTCACTCCTGAGCCTCAGTCCATCAAAGGAGTTTTCGGCATCGACCCGTGCGTTCTGGTTGATGATGAC
>JAFVHZ010000277.1 GCA_017474265.1 Bacteroidales bacterium
CGAGGGTGGTCTTGGTATCCATAGCAAGAGCCTTGATGGTCACGAGGCCGTCGGCTGGCTGGGTCTGTTCAAAGGTGTTTTCCTTCACGCATGATGCGAGGGCAACTGCTGCTGCAAGTAAAAGGACGATTTTTTTCATGATTCTTTCCTCCATTGATTTAAACCAAGATATCATCTCCTTCAGTAAATGAATTATGGCCTACGCCTTCCAGATAACTGCCCTGGAGGATGGCTCCTTCTGTCTCAAGGACCATCACTTCTGCTTGTGGCGACTCATAGGTCGCTGGATAAAGTGTTTTTTTCATGTTGTTTTGGGTTTTGTTTTTATAATTGTTGTTAATTAGATTCTCACGTCGTGCTTCGCACTCCTCAGAATGACGGAAGGAGGGCATCAGAGGAAGAGTTCCACTCCTTCTGACTTGGTGAGCGGGAGGGACATCTGGCGGACCTGTGCCGGGATGGCTTCACGGGTGTAGGTGACGCTGTAGCCTTCCTGCTCTACCGCTGTCATGGTCAGGGATGAACCTCCGACCGAGACTTTGTAGGTGTATTTCCAAGGGGTCCGGTCAGAGTAGACTCCGCTGAGGACCATGGCGTCGGCATCAAGAGTAAACTCTCCTTCGCTCTGCCAGTATGGGCCTTCGCCTATCTTCTGGTACATTTCGAAGGTACCGCTGCGATCGAAGGACACCCAGATATCTTCTGTCACACCGTTTTCCGTTGCGGTGTAGTGCCAGTCTCCGGAGAGGTCTTCCATCATGCGGGCGCCTTCTTTTTCACAGGATACTGCCGCTATGAGGGTTGCGGCTATCATGTATAGTATTCTTTTCATTTTGTTTCTTTTTTTAAGATTTATAGCCAGCCACCGTTTTCACTTACTCCTGCCGCACGGGAGAGGACTGATATTTCACGGGTGAATTCTGTTCCTCCCATTGCTGCCGTACCTGTTCCTGCGACTTCATTTCCGCCGGCGATGGCACTGATGGCGATCTTGGCAGATCCTTCATTTTCGCAACGGATGTAGAGTTTGCCGTATTTCACATACGGTTCTCCTACAACTCCGAGTGTTGCGCGGGCTTCGTCGCTTATCTCGATCTTTGTGAATGTGATGTTGCCTGCTGACGGACCGAAGAACTGGTCAAGGGCTATCTTGGTGTCTGCGCCTTTCTGTACAGGGAGGCATGGGGTGCCTTCTATCTGCATGAAGAGACGCCATGTGTCGATGGCTCCGGTTCCCATGTTGTAAAGGAATGGCGTGAGATCCATCTGGACACCATTGTTGAGTTTGGTGCAGGTCTCGATATAGTAGTCGATGTTGTTGACCGATGTGTATATCAGCGAGAGGAATTCGTCGTATGTGAATGTCTTGCCGAGTTTGCGGGCATATGAGAGTCCGAGGGCAACGACGCCTGATACGTGAGGACATGCCATCGATGTTCCCTGCATGTAGCCGTATTCTCCCTTGCCGAGTTCCTTTGGAAGAGTAGAGAGAATCTGGGCTCTTTCAGGTGCAGAAGATGTCGAGTTGATGCTGTAGTCTCCGCCTGGGGCGCAGATGTTGGTTCCCGGACCGTAGTTGGTGTAACTTGTAGGGAGGTAGTCAGGACCGAATGCAGATACTGAGATGTATTTCTTGTATGCCGCAGGATAGGCTGATGTATGGTAGCCTTCGTTTCCTGATGCGAAGATGGCGAAGTTGCCGTCCACAGGGTTGGTCTCGGCAGGGTTGCTCATGAAGTACTCGAGGGCGTTGTATTCCGCACTGTAGAGGTTCTCGAAGTCTCTGTCCGAACTGAGGTTTCCTGCGTCCTGTCCGAATGAGCACTGGAGTATGCTGGCTCCCATGTCGGCTGCATACTTGTATGCCAGGGCTCTGCTTATGGTGCCGGCGCTTGCCGCTCCTGAGAAGAGTTGGAGGGACATGATGCGTACTCCGCTGCCGGCAGTGCCGTTACCTCCTGCCACTCCGCAGACTCCTATGCCGTTGTTGTTGACTGCCGCCACGGTTCCGGCCACATGGGTTCCGTGACCGGAGTCACCGGTCCTGTCCCATGAGATCGGCATGAGGACGCCTTCGCCGTTATCGGCGTTGTAGGTACTCATGAAGTTGTATCCGTGGATGTCGTCGACATAGCCGTTTCCGTCATCATCGACTCCTTCGACACCGTTCTTTTCTGCAAGGTTGACCCACATGTTCGCTGCAAGGTCAGGATGGTCGTACTTCACACCTTCGTCGCATACAGCCACGATGATGGCAGGGTCTCCTGCGCAGAGTTCCCATGCACTCTTGACATTGACGTCTGCACCGACCCTTGATGTAGGGGCCACGCTGAGGTCTACGTTGTTGATGTAGTGCCACTGGTCGATGAGTTGAGGGTCGTTGTAAGGAAGGAGAGGATCAACGGTGTTGTCGCCCGGCTTCCACTCTGTAGCCTCGCTCTCTTCCTGACGCTTGAGTTCGGTATTGTATTCTACTGCAGTGACTTCTGAGAGTGCTGCGAATTTCTCTGCAACATCCTCGACTGCGAGATCTTCAGGGAAGGTCAGGACATGCCATCTGTGGAGGTTGTGCTGTCTTTCCGCTGCAGTAC
>JAFVHZ010000278.1 GCA_017474265.1 Bacteroidales bacterium
CCTTCATCCCCTGCTTGAAACTCTTGACACCCTTGCCGAGGCCACGCATCAGTTCAGGAATCTTCTTACCACCGAACAGAAGAAGTACGACCAGGGCGATGATGATCCATTCCCAACCCAGGATAGCGAGAGGCATAAATACGATGTAATTCATAATTTTCAGTTGTTTATATGTTCTTCAAATATCTTGACAAGCATTTCCGGACATCTAACGGGACGCCGTGTGTTCGAGTCGATGAAACCAAGGGTCACACTTCCTTCACACACCAGTTGGTCTGACGGATTATAGACCTCGTTCCTAATCACGAGACGGGCACGCGGGACCTCATCCACTGAAGTCACTATACGAAGTGTATCTCCCAAGACCGCAGGAGTCTTGTAACGGCATTCTACCGATACGACAGGAAGCATGACACCTGCCTCCTCGATCCTCTCGATCGGCAGTCCGACCTTCTTGAGCATGTCCGTCCTGCCACACTCGAAATATCTTACATAATTCGAGTGGTGGACTATGCCCATCTGGTCGGTTTCGTAGTATCTGACGTCCAGAAAAAGTTCAGATTTCATCATAACAAAAATGTTATAAGTCTAAACTATTTTGTTTTATTAATTATTTTTCAATGCTTTAAGCGAGGCGGTAATACTTTCAATCTTTGAAAGCGAATCAGCCTCCTTTTTGCGCTCGACACCAACGACAGCCTCAGGTGCGTTGGCTACAAAACGCTCGTTAGAGAGTTTTTTGCGAACACTTTCGAGGAATTTCTGCTGGTATGCAAGTTCTGCCTCAAGTTTGGCAACCTCTTCTTCCACGTTTATAAGACCGGTAAGAGGAACAAACATCTCCACGGTCCTTACCATGAACCTCTGTGCTGCAGACAGGTCACCCTGAGCATCACCTACAGTCACATTCGCCAGTTTCATGACTACAGGCAGAACTTCTTCAGGAAAATCACCCTTGATCATAAGGTCGAGAGACTCCCTTGGAGAAAGGTTCTTGCTCTGGCGGATGTTGCGGACACCTGCTACTGCCTCACATGCCATTTCAAATGCAGAGATGAAATCTGCATCATATGTCCTGGCCTGCGGATATCTCTGGTTCATGATGGTCTCCCCTGCCTTGCGCTCTGCCATGTTCTGCCAAAGTTCCTCAGTGATGAACGGCATTATAGGATGGATCATCCTGAGAAGAGCATCGAAATATCCGAGAGTAGCGTCATATGTCTGCGCATCGATTCCAGCACCATAAGCAGGTTTCACAGCCTCGAGATACCATGCGCAGAAATCATCCCAGAAGAACTTGTAGATGGTCATAAGGGCGTCAGAGATGCGGAACTTGCTGAAATGGTCCTCCACGGTCTCTATCACCTGACTCAACTTGTTGTCGAACCACTTCACTGCAACGGCAGAAGCCTCAGGCTGCTTTGCTGAAGCGTCTACAGTCCATCCGGTCACAAGACGGAAAGCATTCCATACCTTGTTGTTGAAATTACGCCCCTGCTCGATCTGCGACTCATCGTAAAGGATATCGTTTCCGGCAGAACTGCACAGAAGCATACCCAGACGGACAGCATCTGCGCCGTACTTATTTATAAGGTCAAGAGGATCCGGGACTTATCTAACAAATAGACAGATTTATGATACAACTAAACCGTTACTTCATTGTCACGTTTCTTTCTCTGATAGCGACAACTGTTTTTTCTGACGTTTTCGCCCAAAC
>JAFVHZ010000279.1 GCA_017474265.1 Bacteroidales bacterium
AAGGATCTCGCAGCTCGTTTCATCAAGAACTTCAACAAGTTCACAGGAAACGACCTCGGCAAGGCTCTCGTAGCAGCTGGTCCTGCCCTCTAATCTGACGACAGACATTCTAAATAGACAAGGTCTCGGAGAAATCCGGGACCTTGTTCTTTATTTATAGCACTCGACTCAACATCTGCGAAGAACTGTGTCATTTTTCTGCCATATAATGTCACAGTGGTCGTCAAATTTACTCATTTTGATCATTTTTGGGCACCACTGTGTCACGTTTTGCCAGTTTCACGTCACAGTGGTCGCAGTTGCTGGGGATTTTTGCAGTACGGGGTATTTATAATGTTACTGCTCCTGCAGCCACATCTCATTTCCGAACCGGTCTACAATGCCGTTTTTAGCATTCAACTCTATCACGTTGTACATGACTCTTACATTTTCATGTACAACGGGCCACTGAATAGGGGTTGAAGAACCGGAAAAGCACGCTGGTGGTACATGAATTCCGGCATTTCATGTACTACGAACGAAAAAAGTCAGATATCAGATGGATTGTTTACAATCAGATGAAATTTCAAAGCACGCCGTATTTTGCAAATCAATATAAATCAACAAGTTACAGAAAGTGCGTGCCGCCAATGGGGGGGCACGCACTTTACGCAAGTTGCTGTATATAACACGTTTATAATCCACGCTTGCGCGTTACAATTTGCGTTTTCCGGATGCAGATTATCGACAGATTATCTGCCACAGAGGTATTTGAGCCAGAATTCCTTGTTGGCGTCGTTGAAATGTTTGCCCTGATAGCCACGGTAGCCATGCATGCCGTCAGGATAGATCATCAGTTCCACCTTCTTGCCTTCGCGCTGGATCTCGTTCAGGAGTTGAAGGGTATTCTGATGATGGACATTGTCGTCACCTGTACCATGAGTAAGTTTGAGCATCACTGGCTCCACTGCAGAAGGTGATGCGCCTTCCATCAGATACTCAGTAGGATAGCCATCCACATAGTTCAGGACCTTGGAGACTTCGTAGCCTTCAGGATTAGCCTGTGGTGTATCCATATAACGCTCAGTATAGTGAGAGTCATAGAGAGCCCAGTCATACACACCGCCACCGGCGATACCGTAATGGAACTTGTCCGGAGCCTGCATGAGGAGCATACATGTCATGGTACCGCCGAATGAGAATCCTTCCACTCCGATCTTCTCATCCTGGACATATGGAAGTTCCATAAGCCAGTCAGCCCATGAGCAGAAATCCTTCACCTCATTCACTGTCAGTTGACGATAGATCATATCAAGTCCGTAACGGCCGTTATGTCCTCCTGCCCGAGGATCTATCACGATATGAAGAATACCATTGTCTGCATACCATTGTGTCCTTAGGTTGGAAGACCAACGGTCATGAACACTCGGAGCATCCGGACCACCATACAGTTCAACATGGACAGGATAAGTCCTGGAAGCATCGAAGTTCTTCGGATATGTTATCATTCCCGGCAATGTAAGTCCGTCAGGTGTGGTCATATGTACAAGTTGACCAAGAGAATATGCGTCGGGGTTGAAATCAGGGCCCTCTGAATCCACAACCACACGTCCCTGGAGTCCGAACTGACCCTTCTTGAGTTTCTGCTGCACTGCAGGAAGAAGGTTGGCATTTGCGATATCACCGCCATGTCCATTTGAAACGACACCCTCCGAAGTTGAGAATACCGCAACACGGGTCGGAGTAGAAGTGTTGGAATATGATGCGGCAAAGTATTTTCCATCCGGAGAAAAACGCACGTTCTCCACATTGAATGCAGGGTCGGTAAGAGCAGTGATCAAGCCATTCCTGTCTACCTTATATACAGTATGGCGCACACTTGCATCACGCTTTGCCATAAAATACACGACACCGTTCTTTTCGTCAACCTTAAGGATACTTACCGACCAGTTTGTGCCGTCTGTCAGTCTTCTGAATTCCTTGCCGTCATATGAAAGGAAGTAGATCTGCTGCCACCCGGTCTCAAATTCGCGTGCCATATATAGTCCCTTGTCCGTGAACACTACGCCTTCAAACCAGTTGAGCCATGTCTTGTATGTCTCATTATAGACATGTCTCTTCGAGCCGTCTGCTGTGTTTACAGCATAAAGGTCGATGGTGTTCTGCAGTCGAGGCATACGAGCAATGAAGAATTCCCTGCTGTCAGGTCCCCAGAAAGGAATACCGAAATATTGGTCGAGGGTCGGGTCGAAGTCTGCCCATACGATAGCCTCAGGAGACGCTATGTCAATGATACCTATGCGGACCTGAGGATTGGTCTGTCCGCATTTCGGATATCTGGTTTCGCTCAACGAACCGCCTATGCCGAGATCTGTGATGCGTGGACTCTGAGACTGCGATGCCGCTCCTTCCGGGTTGGCGAAAGCCGAATATATCGGGAAGAGAGGCACTTGAGTGTTGTCGAACCTGTAGAAGCCTATCTTCCTGCTGTCAGGAGACCACCAGAATGACTTGTACCTTGTAGGACGGCCTAGAATTTCCTCATAGTACACCCATGAAGAATATCCGTTCATTATCACATCAGTACCGTCAAATGTGAGTCTTGTCTCCTTTCCTGTAGCAATGTCTACATAATAAAGGTCATTGTCACGGGTAAAGGCAAGTTTAGTCGAGTCAGGTGAATAGGTCAGGTTGACTGCCCTCTCTGGCTTTACAGGAAAGTCCGAAAACTTCTCGGGATAAACGATACCCTCCACCTTGCTGCCATCCTTGACATTGAAAAGGAAAGCAGCAGCATCTGTGTATGTACCGTCATAGGTAAACACTACCTCCTTCGGGCTTGTCCACTTCCACGCACGCGGTACAGGATTGAATTCCTGCGCTGCAGCAAGAGCCGACAAGCATAAAGTAACAATCAGTAAATCTATCTTCTTCATAACATATTGAAATTAGAACAAATCATCTTTGAAATTGACAAGGTAAACCTTTCCGGTCGCTCGTGTCATGGCGGTGTAGAGCCACTTGAGGTCATCTACCGTCAGTTCCTCCTGCCAGAAAGGATTATCTATTAACACACACTTCCACTGTCCTCCCTGAGACTTGTGGCAGGTGATGGCATTGGCATACTTGAGTTGCAGGGCATCGTAATATTTGTCTTCACGTACCGCCTCGTAACGTTTCTTCTTTGTCGTTATATGGGAATAATCTTCATTGACCCCCTGATACAGGGCATTGGACTGTTCATATGTAAGGGACGCACTCTCTGACTCAAGGGTATCCAGAATGACCTTCGCCACTATCTCCTGATCATCATAATCTGGGAATGAGATGCGCGCTTCGGCAAAATGAAGTCCGTACCTTTCCTCGAACCTGGATATCTTCACAAGTTTCGCAATGTCACCGTTGGCGATATAGTCCATATCCTTGATACCTTCAAGGAACTGATAGCAGTTCTTGACAATCATCAGTTTATCGTCGCGTACCAGACGTTCCTCCTTGAACTGGACAGTGGAACGGATGCCCAGATTATACTTGATGGCACGACGGTTCGAACGGCATAGTATCACGGTTTCATCCTCACCGTACTCAGCATATGCGTCGGATATCTTCTCTATCAGTTCACCTCCTCCTATTCTCTCCACATCTTCGAAGCCATCAGTATCGAGGTTCAGATCACATATGTCGATCATGCCGGCACCATATTCCATTTCAGTTATGAGGCTTCGGATCAAAGTGGCATTTAGAAGGATTCCCGACTCCTGCTGCTGACGGACGACCGTAGTGAGTTCGGCAAACACTGTCCCTCCCATCATGGTCATATAATCACGGGAGAGCGCCGGTGACGCATCAAGGCCTATAGGCGGCAACTGAGCCCCATCCCCCACCAGAATCACCTTACAGTCTGCTCCACTCCGGACAAAAGTGATAAGGTCTTCAAGAAGATTTCCGGTGCCGAAGGCAGTTGTTGACTGCTGCTGTCCCGAATCAATTCCGATGAGCGAGACCTCGTCTACAACAAACAGCGTTTCCTTATCCTTGTTGGGTGCAAGAGAGAACTGACCGAATCTATGGATAATATTTTAGTAATATATTTACTATTTTATCAAAT
>JAFVHZ010000280.1 GCA_017474265.1 Bacteroidales bacterium
AAGATGCGTCATGAAGATCATGTCAATATCTTTCGGCCTGACCCCAAGAGAGTCAAGAGTCCCCATCAGACGTGAGTCTGGAGCACCGTTGGCTGCATCGAACAGTACATTCTTGCCACCGGCCTTTACAAGAAAGGCACATACAGAAGCAGGAATGCCATCCTCAAGCCCAAGTCTGCTGATGAGAGTATCCGGTGCATCCGCAAAAAGTGAGCGTGACATGATCCTTGGTGCCGGATTGTCCTGAATAGGGAAGACCTGAGTCCTGTAACTGACATATGCGAACTTCCTGCTGTCGGGACTCCAGGAATTGACATTGATCGTTCCCTGTCCGCCGAACAGTTCCACAAGGACCTCCGGCTTTCCTCCGTCAGCCGGAATCATGCGAAGTTGTACGTTAAGGTCAGGAAGATGTTCGCCAGGACCAAGTTCGTAATCATGGTATGCTATATACACTACCTTTTCACCATCCGGTGATATATGTGGAAACCATGAATACATGTCCTCATCAAAGGTCATCTGCTGCTGATTGCTGCCGTCTGCGTTCATCTTCCATACCTGCATGTCTCCTGTCCTCACGCTGTTGAACCAGATGTGTTTTCCGTCAGGACTGTATTCCGGTCCGTCGTCAAGTCCCGGAGCATCAGTCAAGCGTCTTTCTTCTCCTCCTTCCAGCGGCATGACATATATGTCCGCTCCTTCAATTGATTCACGGAATGCACAATATGCAGCCTCTTTTCCGTCAGGACTTATGCCATGAAGGTAACTCGGGCCGAGAGGAGTGACCTTGCGCGGCTCACCGCCTTCAAAAGGCATGACATATACAAAAGAGTTATGTCCTTGGGTATAAGACGGATCGTTACTGCTCAGGCCGATCCACTTTCCGTCAGCGGTGATGACATGGTCATTGTTGCAACGGGTAATGGAACCGCTGTCAATCTCTATCAGGTCAGATGTGCCGTCAACGGATATCTTATACAGTTTTCCGCCTTTGTTTACAACAAGATATTTTCCGTCAGGAGTCCAGTTCGGTGCTTCAATCAGAAAAGGAAATTCCTTCAGGACAGCATGTGTACTTGTCTCAAGATCGTAGATTTCAAGGCAACTGATTGTTTTGGATGATTGTTGTGCCATAGCGGTAACAGTGATTAATGATGCAACGATGTTGCAGACGATTCTTTCAGATTTCATAACTAATTGTAGTTCAGGCTTATTTGCTCTTGCTGTAACTTACGATGACAACGCCTCCGAAGACCATGCATGCTGCCAGCACCTTCTGCCATGTAAGGGCATCCATGCCGATGATGATGCTTACTGCTATTGCAATTATCGGTTGTACATAACTGTACATGCTGACAAGGGTCGGACGTATCCGTTTCTGTGCTACCGGTATAAGGAAGTATGTCACGAATGTGGCGCAGATTATAAGATATGCAAGTTCCGCATACTGCAATGAAGGGATTGCTCCCCATTCAACAGACATGAGCCCCTTGAAGGAAAGGGGAGCGGAGACGCATGCTGAGAAAAGGAAGATCCATTTCATGAACGTTACTGCAGAATATTTCGCTATCAAAGGCTTGAAGATGCCAAGATACATAGAGAAACTGAGACTGTTGAGTACAATCATGAAGATGCCGAACGGGGTGCTTTCAGTCACTCCTCCCGGTGCTGTCACTCTGCTGACTATCAGATAAATGATCCCGACGAAACTGATGACGACTCCGCCTGCCTTCTGGAAGGTGATCGGCTCTTTTATGACAATCGCTGCGACTATCATTGTATAGATTGGGGACATGGCTGTCAGTATGGAGCAGTCCATCGGCGTGATGTAGGGAATGCCGACAAGGAAAGTCAGTTGACAGGTGAGAAAACCAAGCATCGATGCTGCAAAGATCCTGATGTAGTCCTTCTTTTCGATTCTTTCTGCTGGCATGAACAGGGATACGGCCCAGAATAACGCACCGGCTATCAATGACCTCAGAGTGAAAATACCCAGCGGGGGAATGAGATGCCCGCTTGTAAGGTCCTTGCATACTATTATGTTGAACCCGAAAATGGCATAGGCGACGAATGCCGAAAAGTGTCCTGTCAATGAATCTTTTGAAGACATATGCGGATGATAACAAAGATTAACAAAGATAAATATTAATAATGAATTATTCACTATATTTGCCACGCTTATCAGAATATAGCAGCAATATGAAGATCGCTATCCCGACAAGAGACGGCCATGTGGACGACCATTTCGGCCACTGTGCATATTATACCATTATTGAGATCATTGACGGTAAAGTGACCGGTACCAGCAGATTGGCATCCCCTGAAGGATGCGGCTGCAAAAGCGGTATCGCCCCTGTACTCAGGCAGATGGGCATCTCGGTCATGCTTGCCGGCAATATGGGGCAGGGCGCAAAGAATGTACTTGAGGCACAACGCATCGAGGTAATACGCGGATGCAGCGGAAAAATAGAAGACCTCGTCACATCATTCCTGAACGGTGAAGTCAGGGATAATGGCGAGGTCTGTGATCATCATGACTGCCACTAGGGCAGGATTCATTATCGGATGATGTAGGTTGTTTCAGCAGATGCCTTTCCTTTGAGGAGTCCTCCCTCTACTGTGAAGGTCTGGCCATATACTGCATCTCTATACTCTCCGTCCGGCAATCCGGTCTTCAGTTCAACCGGATTGTCTTCAAGGGAGAGATTGATGATTGCTGCTCCCTTGTTTCCACGGTTGACCACTATGGTTTCACCATCCTCAGAGATCTGTATATCCTCTATCTGTCCGTTCATGGCCTGACGGAACTTGTTTACCGCCACCACTTCCGGATGGAAGAACTCGTCATTTCCTCTTGCACCCAGGAGGTTGTCTCCAAAATAATTTTCGCGTGTCGAGTTCATCGGACGGCTGAAGAAGAGCGGTGTACCGTTCTGACGAGCGGTCAGGAACACCCATCCTGTACGTATCTGTGAGTCCGTAAGACCGGCGCTCTCATTGGCATTGCAATAGGTGTCATGACTCTCCACCCAAGTGGTAAGATATTCTGGAGCAGCGCGATGGTACCATGAAACGAGATCCACGTCCTTGGCGCTCCGCTTTGTCAGAGCCTCACGGAGCACATGACCGTAACTTGACGCAGTCTGGCCGAAATATCCGGCATACTCCTCTTCCGGAACATTCCTGTCCTGAAGGACTTCACCGTAAACGAACAGACTGTCATATGGAATAGCAAGAGATACTCCAAGCACTTCCTTACGGCCTGTCGCCACATCCCAGAAATCATTTTCCTTCACACCTGCTTCGGTGTCGACAGGGTCTGAATGTACGCCGATATGCTTGGCTGTGTCATAACGGAAACCACGGACACCCATTTCAATGAGCCTGTTGACGAACTGCATATAATACTTCTGGAAAAGAGGGTTTTCGGTATTGACATCAGGAAGTCCTCCGACACCCTGAAGAGTGCATTGAGTACGGTCGTTGTAGTCATTTATTCCATTCAGTCCGTTGGAGTGGAACATCTTGTCCCTGCCACCTACAGCAGCATAAAACTCATCGCTGACAAGGTCAATGTCAAATGCAGTGTGATTCGGAAGCACATCTACAAGCACTCTGATATCGTATTTCTTGGCCGAATCAAGCATTGCCTTCATTTCCGCTTCAGTACCCAGGATATTGTTTCCAATGGTCCAGTCGGTAGGCTGGTAATAGTGATACCAGTTGCCTTCCTTCTCGTCCAGAATCTTTATGTTCCCACCTTCTGGGCTGAAACATGCATTTACAGGTGAGGTCTGAAGCATTGTGAACCCGGCATCGGATATCTGCTTCATGTTTTCAGCAATGGTCCGGAAACTCCAACTCCAGACATGCATGATTGTCCCGGTATTTGTAGCGTTCGGGTTGTGAGTCATACGGTCAACGGGAAGGTCAGCCTTATGAGATTCACATGCTGCAAGACCGATGGTGAAAATTAGTAAAAGCAATTTCTTCATATTATGCATATTTGTTATTTATTGAATCCTTTCGCAGTGAGAAACTCCCATATGCGGTCCATGAATGTATAACTGCCGGTCCCTGGAGATGCAGTCTTCTGGAAACAATGCTTACGTGTAGCGAGAGTATGCAGTTCCGACTGAACACCCATCTGAACCATCTTTTCCCATGTCTTCACGGAATTCATCGCCGCCCAACCGTCGGCGTCACCATGAACGAAGAGCATCGGTGCCGTATCCAGGTCAAATGAAAATTCCGGAGCAAGGACAGCGGAGTCGTCATTCCCTTTTCTCTCATTCGGTTGTTCGAGACCGTCAGTCAAGGCGTACGCCGGATATATTCCTATGCCCCACTGTACATTACATGGAAGTCTGTCGATATTGTCGATCGGAAGATAAGACTGATGCCGCGACGATGTCGTCCCCATCAATGTAAGATGACCGCCTGCCGAGCATCCCATGATTCCGATCCGTTCGGGATCAAGTCCTCTTCCGGCGGCTTCGTTTCTGACCATCCTTATGGCACGCTGAAGATCCTGCCATGCTGTCGTATGCTTGGCAAGTCCCGTAACAGGACGCGGTGTCCTGTATTTCAAGGTCACTACAGCCATTCCTTTCTCATTGAGATAGCGTCTGACAGGGGCAACCTCAAAACCATCAGGATCATTCCTGTCATATGAACCGCCTGAATACACGATCTGTATGGCCTTGGTCTTCAATTCTTTCGGCATATGCCATTCGATATATGGAACACACTGGTCCGGCTGCACGTCCGGCATTTTGCCTTCAGGCCACAGGTCTTCCTTGAAATATGCCATACGGTCATCATCGTCCGCATACCTGTCCATGATGGATTCTTCAGGAGATAATTCACCGAGATAACCCATCTGACGCATGAATTCGACTGTGCGCTCAAAGCCTAGGGCTGCATGTCCTTTATCTGCATAAAGATGGAGTTCCGCAGGGATGCCCATCTTGCGCAATTCCCTGTAGACCAGAGTGGATGTCTGTGGTACATAGACATCCATGCCGCCATGCTGAAGAGTCATCGGGCATGTATGGTCATCGAACTTGAATACATCGCTCAACTTCACGTCAGGGCCATATCCCTGTCTTGATGCAGGTATGCCGCTTTCGCCGTCTGTCGTTCCATATGCAGGTGCATTGACAATCGCCCAGTTCACATGACATGGCACGTCATCCAGCATGTCGACCCTTTCATAAGCCGGAGTCTGCGAACTTGTGGCAAGAAGAAGAGCAAGATGCGATCCTGCCGACATTCCGATTATACCGATTCGTTCAGGATCGAAGCCCCTTTTCTCCGCCTGGCTCCTGACCATCCTGACCGCTCTCTGACCGTCTTCCCAGGCCGTCTGATAAATAGGCAGTCCTACCGGGCGCGGAGTCCTGTATACGAAATTCACGCATTGGAAACCTAGGGATGTCAGTTTTTCATTCCACATCTTTATATATCCCACATCGCAGCAGTTTTCATATGCACCCCCTGAAATCAGAATCATACATCCA
Source organism: Bacteroidales bacterium (assembly GCA_017474265.1). Taxonomy (GTDB): domain Bacteria; phylum Bacteroidota; class Bacteroidia; order Bacteroidales; family UBA932; genus Cryptobacteroides. The sequence continues at coordinate 5,523 of JAFVHZ010000280.1, forward strand.
CCGTTCCTGACTTCCGGGGCTGGTGAGTCAAACCACTCGATATAAGCGACCCTGTTCCTGTCAGGGTCAAAGCCTTCCTTTTCTGATTCATCGGTCATGGCAGCGATCTGATGAGCCTGCTGATCCGGCATTTTGCCCTTCGGCCAAATTTTTTCTCTTTCACCGGCAAAGAGGGTTACGCATAGCAGCAGTGCTGCAAGCAATAGACTTATACGTTTCATCACATTATAATTTATATATACAAAGTAAATAAAAATAAACGGTAATTGATGTACTATTTCCAAAGTAATGCTTATCTTTGCTACAATATGTAAGTCAAAAATCTAAATCAATATATTTATGACACTTATTGAAAGCATCATTGCACGCGCAAAATCGAACAAGCAGCGCATCGTGCTGCCTGAGTCTCTTGAAGAGCGCACCCTTACCGCTGCAGACATGTCACTTGCAGACGATATCGCTGACATCATCCTTATCGGTAATCCTGATGAGATATTCGCTCTTGCTGACAGACTCGGTCTCAAGAACATAGGCAAGGCCACCATAATAGATCCTGCCACAAGCGAGAAGACAGCAGAGTATGCCAATCTCCTCTATGAACTCCGCAAGAACAAGGGCATGACACCAGAAAAGGCTGCACAACTCGTTCTCGACCCTCTTTATTTCGGTTGTCTCATCATAAAGAGCGGAGATGCCGACGGCCAGATCAGCGGCGCCCTCTCGACTACAGGCGAGACCCTTCGTCCGGCACTCCAGATCATCAAATGCTCTCCAGGTATCACATGTGTCAGCGGAGCGATGCTCATGATCACCCAGACTCCTGAATATGGTGAGAACGGCGTCCTCGTTGTCGGAGACGTAGCAGTCACCCCTATGCCTGACGCATCTCAGTTGGCTCAGATCGCCGTATGTACCGCGCAGACAGCAAAGAGCGTTGCAGGATTCGCAGACCCTAAGGTAGCAATGCTCTCGTTCTCTACAAAGGGCTCGGCAAAGCATGAGGTTGTCGACAAGGTAGTGGAGGCAACGGCTCTTGCCAAGGAACTCGACCCGACAATCAAGATCGAAGGAGAACTTCAGGCAGACGCTGCTCTCGTTCCGTCTGTAGGTCAGAAGAAGGCTCCTGGCTCGGAGATCGCTGGACATGCAAATGTGCTTGTATTCCCTTGCCTCGAAGTCGGAAACATCGCCTACAAACTCGTGCAGAGGCTTGGCAACGCCGATGCCATCGGACCTATCCTCCAGGGAATTGCCCGTCCTGTAAACGACCTGAGCCGCGGCTGCTCGGTTGACGACATCTACAAGATGGTCGCAATCACAGCATGCCAGGCAATGGACGCTAAATAGGTTCCAGGCCATACAATATTGAGAAAAGATGTAACAAACAGATGAAACGATTTATTTCATATACTGTACTGATATTGGCTGTCCTGACGTTGGTCTCATGTTCTAAATCAAAGATAGACAACGCATCAGAGGTGACCGTTGAATTCATCTTTGATCTTGCGGCAGGTATGCCGGAATTCGACAAGACCGACAGCGGCACAAAGGTTATACCTACTGACGATGCACATGACATCAGATATCAGGTCAGGGCATACCGCCAACTTCCTACCGGCGGATATGCCAAAGACCCTCTGTACAAAGCCGTTTTCAGCAAGGACGAGGTCAGTGACGTCAATTTTGTCGGTTCCATGTCCGTTACAGCCGGAACATACAGGCTCCTTGCATGGGTTGACTATGTAAATGACGGATCAATTGATGACCTGCATTATGACACAGAAGACTTTAGATGCATAGGACTCGTTGGTGATGAATACGTTGCCAATACGGAACTTTCAGATGTACTTGTCGGAGAAACTGTCATAAATGCACAGAATTCGGGCGGCCCGATACAGGCATATCTTGAATTGTATCGCCCTGTAGGAAAATACGAGATCGTATCTGATGACCTTGCTGAATTCCTTGAGCAGCAGGCAGGAGATAATGACGAAACTGTTTCTCTTGATGATTTTCATGCTGTCGTCACCTACAGGAGTTATATGCCTAACAACTTCAACCTCATCAACGGCAAACCGGATGATTCTGCCGCAGGCATCAGTTACAAGGCCCCGATCACCAGAATCAACGATAATGAGGCACTCATGGGATTCGACTATGTCCTCATTCCGGAAGAGACCGTTCTTTCCATCTCGGTGAAATTCTACTCAAATGACGGAAAACTCATGGCTGATACGGGATCTTTTGATATTCCTCTGAAGAGAGGCCATGTCACCAAGGTGGTCAGGAAATATCTTACCGGAAGCGTCGGTGGTGGTGTCGACATAGATACAGACTTCGACGGCGACAACAACATACCACTGAACTGATATGTAAAACAATAACTATAATTTTTATAAACACATCATGAAAAAGTTACTAAGTTTAATCAGCGCTGCAGCCTTTCTCTTCTCGACGGCTGCTTGTCAGCAGGAAATCGAGCAGGTGGAAAATCCTGCAGATGAGACTGTTGAAGTGACAATCAATGTAAGTGTTCCTGATGGCCTCAAGACAAAGGCAATGGGTGATGCTTCTACTCTGACAAAGGTAAACTATGAAATCTGGGACAGCGAATGGACAGGTATCGTAGAGAAGAACGTCATCGAACTTGATGAGAACCTCAAAGGCACTCTTGCTCTTAAACTGATCCGTTTCAAGACTTACAATGTACTGTTCTGGGCTCAGGGTGAGGCGGCAAAGCACACTTGGACAGACCTCAGGGAGATCAACATCGACTACACTCCTAACATCGAGAACGATGCATTTGCAGGAAGAGTACTCGGCATTGATGCAACTAATGACAAGAACCTCGAGAATGCAGTTGTCCTCAAGCGTCCTTTCGCTCAGATCAACTTCGCTACAGATGATCTCGGTGCCGGTAAGGGTGTCAACATGGGTGACCTCGCATTCAAGTCTGCAAAGGTGACTGTTCCTGGTCTTGCAAAGAAGTTCAACAATGTTGATGGCGTAGCAGCAGGTGCCGCTGAGGCCGTAACATTCGAGTCAACTGCGCTTATGGCAGAGCCTTTCGTAATGAACGAAGTCTCATATGACTATGTCCTTGTATTCTACCCGCTTGTAGGAGAAGGTGAAAAGACCACAGTGAATCTTGCTGCTGATTTCGTCGCTACATGCGGTGAAGAAGAAGTAGCAGTTTCATGGACTGGCAAGGGTGCGATGAACAATGTTCCTGTTCAGGCAAACTACCGTACTAACTTCTTCGGATCGATTTACACAGCGTTCGGTGACATCGACGTATCTGTTGACGACGAGTTCACCGATGTAGTGGAGCCGGATCTCAATATCGACTCCAAGACCATCGCCGAACTTCTTGATGAGGCTACCGCTGCCGGTACTTATCTTATCGAAGGCAATGTCACTGCAGTTGCTGTCAATGCAACTGATGAGACCAAGGAAGATGTGACAATAAAGGACGCTTCAGGAGAAGAACTTACACTCACTCTTGCAAAGGACGGATCAGAGATCGTTGTAAAGGCTGTTGATACATATTATCATGTAGGTGATAAGGTGAAGGTGATCGTAGAGAAGACTGCAGACGGTGTAGTCGCATCCGACATCATGAACCACGTACGCGACATCGCTGTGGCTGACGGCTCATACTGGATCACTTATGACGGCAAATACATGTATCCTGGAAACGAGAAGGTCACTTACTATTATGGTAAACTTGAGGCCGCAGGATATAAGGACAATGCATTCGCATTCAAGGCAGTAAACGGCGGCTATACCATCCAGGACTCTTATGGAAGATATCTCTATCAGAGCGGTACATTCACAAGTTTCAACGTTGCTGCCGAACTTCCTGAGGCAGGTGCTGTATGGGGCGTTGCTGAAGCGGAAGGCGGATATGTCCTCACAAACGGTGAATACTATGTAAGATTATCTTCTAACGGCAACCTTGACCTCACCAAGACTGAGGCAGATGCAGCGGTAGTTGGTCTTGCAGATGCAACAGAGGCAAAGGAAAGACCTGTCCTCACCCTCTCAAAGAAGACCGATTCTGTAGAGGCAGAAACAGTAGAGTACACCCTCACCATCACATCAAACGTTGCATGGACTGCAAAGGCCAGCGAAGGCGTGACCCTTGACAAGACTTCAGGCGAAGGCAACGGAACAGTGGTTCTTACATTTGCTGCCAACACTGCAGCAACTCCAGTTGAGCACACAGTGACTGTGACAGCAGAAGGCGTAGACGCCCAGACCCTCACCCTCACCCAGGCTGCTGCCGAAGTGACCGAAGTCTCAGGCAAGGCTCTCCCTTATAAAGAGACATTTAAAACAGATCTTGGTGAATTCACAGTAACCAACATATCTGATGGCGGACTTGGTAAAGATGTTTTCTATTGGTATTCTAACTATAAATGCCTGTACGGAAATGGATACGGTGCGACATCTGCAACAGAAGCCTATGCTGTTTCACCATTGATTGACCTTAGGGAAGAGACTTCTGCATATGTTAGTTTCGATCACGCAAAGGGCTATGTTGATACACCAAGTGACTATTTCTCTGTAGTAGTTTCTGAAGATTCCAAGAATTGGACTCCTATTAATGTAGAAACATGGCCAACAGGATGGACATTCGTGAATTCAGGTGATATTAATATTAGTTCTTATTGTGGAAAACAAATTTATGTTGCTTTCAAATATACTTCGACAGCAGATACTAAAGGCGCATGGGAAATCCAGAACCTACGTGTTGGATCAAATGCTACACCATATATAACAGTCAGCGAAACCAATATTTCTGTTGAGGCTACCGCAACATATGCATCATTTGAGGTTTCTTCTAATTACGAATGGACGGCAACATCAGACAATGATGATTTCGTTGTGACACAATCAGAAAACGTAGTTAATGTTGCTTTTACTGCTAATGCAACCACAGAAGCAAAAACAGCAACAATTACTATAATTGGTCTCGAAGGTGTGACTAAAACGGTCAAGATCACTCAGGCAGGAGTTGTTGCCACAAATCAGACTCAAATTGTCCTTGATGTCACATCTGGTGCTCCAGAAGGATTCCCAGTTGATTCCGCTGCAGGCTTAACAACAGAGACTGAATATACAATAGATGGTTATGTATGGACTTTCAGTGCAAGTACAAAATTCTATTATCTAACGTCAAATAAAGCAATACTTTACGGTAAGTCGGGATCATATATATTGCTTCCAAAAGTAGAAGGAAAGGCTCTTAAGTCTGTCACAGCACTTGCTCCTTCAGGTGCTTCAAGTAAAGTAACTGTCGGCGTTTATGATGCTGCTGGCGAAAATGTCATAAAAGGCGGTGATGCTGTAATTCCGACAAAGGGTGATAATACGACATGGAACCTTTCCGGAACAGAAAACAACACATCATACCAGTTAAGAATTACAAATGCAAATAATGCTCAGTTCCAAAAATTGACATTAATATACGAATAGTCGTCAATTAGTACTATATTCTATCCGCCTTGTGCTCTGCATGGGGCGGATTTTTATTTTTTGATTTGGGGAGGCATTTTATTTGTCGTATCTTCGCACCGCGAAAAATCCTTCGGGAGAAAAAACATAAAGATGCAGAAACCAATCATATATCAGATGCTCCCAAGACTTTGGGGCAACGACAAGATCAGACCAAAGAAAAACGGGACCCTTTCGGAAAACGGTACAGGAAAATTCTCGGACATTGACGACAGCACACTCGAATATCTCAAGTGGCTGGGCTGCAGTCATGTCTGGTACACAGGAGTCATCAGACACTCCACCCAGGCCTCCGAGGAAGGCTGCATGCCGTCTCATCCTCAGTTCGTGAAAGGAAAGGCCGGGTCTCCATATGCCATCTGCGATTACTATGATGTGAACCCATATCTTTCTGATGATCCGCAGAACAGAATGGGGGAGTTCGAGCAGTTGGTCAAGAGGACACATGACAATGGCCTCAAGGTGATAATCGACTTTGTTCCGAACCATGTCTCACGTGACTATGGCAAGGTGCATCCGGTTGAAGGCCATCCGGTTCTGGGCGCAGATGATGACAAGAGCGTGCACTGGAAACCGGAAAATGACTTCTACTATTATGTAGGAGAAAGACTGACTCTGCCCACTCCGTGCCCTAAAGGCATGGAACCATACGATGAGTTTCCGGCAATGGCAACCGGTAACAACTGCTTCAACCCCAATCCAGGAATCAATGACTGGTACGAAACTGTCAAGATTAATTATGGAGACGAGCATACTCCGACCTGGGACAAGATGCTGGACATCATAGAATTCTGGGCAGCAAAAGGAGTCGACGGATTCAGGTGCGATATGGTGGAACTTGTCCCGCCGCAGTTCTTCAGATGGCTGATTCAGAGCATCAAGTCGAGGTATCCTGAACTCATATTCATCGCAGAGGTATACAAGAAGGATCTGTATAATCAATATATCCGTGAAGTAGGATTTGACTATCTCTATGACAAGTCCGGACTCTATGATACCATACGTTCCGTAGTCGAGAAGAATGTCAATGACGACGGAATGCCTGTCGAATTATGGCAATCCGCGACCGGAATAACAAGAAACTGGCAGTATCTCGGCGACCTCCAGCAATATATGTTGAATTTCCTCGAAAATCATGATGAACAGAGGTTTGCATCTGATTTCTTCGGCAAGAATGCCCGCAATACATTTGCACCTTTGTATGTATCCCTTTTCCTTAACACGGCCCCATTCATGATATATTTCGGCGAAGAAGTAGGCGAAAGAAGCATGGACGAGGAAGGATTCAGCGGCAGGGACGGAAGAAGCACCATTTTCGACTGGTGGAGTCTCTCCTCTGTACGCAGGCTCAGAAAGATGATATCGACAGGGGAGTACAAGTCTCTGAATAAAGGCAGGATTGTAAAGGCAGGACTGAAGACGGAAGAAGCAGAGATATTCTGCAGATTCGCAGATGCCACAAGACGGGCGTGCACAGACGAGGCTATCTCAAGCGGAACAACTTATGACCTCTGCTATTGCAACTACGCATCCGAAGGATTTGACAAGAACAGGCACTTTGCGTTTCTGAGGGACTATGAGGAGCATACAGTCCTTATTGCAGCTAACTTCTCTGACAAGGAAGCCAAGATGAAGATAACCATTCCGGATCATGCATTTGAATGGATGGGCATTCCTGTTACAGACAGAATGTACCCGGGAATGCATATAGAAGTGGATGTGCCTGCAATGGATGCGTCATTTATCACGCTGGTATAGTCAATTGACATTTCCGAAGCGCCAGCCGAAACCTAACATAAGATTGTGTCCATAGAGCACATTGCTCAGTCTCATCTCTATTGAATTCCTACAATAGCCCTGTTTGACGATCGGTCGATAAAGCCGGTGAGACCCTCCGGAGCCTTATATAATTTGACATATTCCCCGTCATGGATGCATTCCATGCTCATGATGGCAGTCTCGTTTATAGTCCCGTCCCTCTTTACCGTATCGATCGTGACATATCCGACTCCAAGAGATGTGATGTTCTGGAAGAAATGCGTGCCCTGACTCGGCTCTATCTGATATCCGGGGATTGCAGTCTCGACAATCATCCTTGCTTCTGATATTTCACTCCAAAGAACTGGTATTCCAAGCCATGGGTCAGATGAGCCCCAACGTCCCGGACCGATAAGAAGATATTGAGCACCTTCTTTCTTCATCCGGTCGTTCAGACCAGCGATCTCGGAAGCCATTTCCCGTGTCCTTGCGCTGTCAAAAGATGAAGAAGGAACCAGCATTACATACTTCATTCCATCGGCAAAGCCGGATCCAAGTGCCTTCGACGACGAAAGCAGAGTGGTTTTCAGCGATTCCGACACTTTTTCTATCGTAGTGCCGGTGTCATCCGAATATTCTCCGACAGGACGTACCTGCAGAAGTTTAAGAACGAGACTCTTTGTGCCTGATTTTTCGCGTATGTCTGCTGCAAACTCCATCTCCACATCACACATCAGTTCCTTCCTACAGATTTCCATAAGGTCCTTCAGTATCTGTGAAAGTGGGAATCTGTTGTATTTAAGGATGGAATCGAATGAAATGACACGAGGTCCTTTTGCAGTTATGCCCGGCAGCATCCTGTTGTTTTCAAGACTGAATGTAGATGCCACAAATTCTGGATATGGGAAATCACCGAGGACCTCTGCGACCTGAGGGTGTGCGAGGTTGATACCTTCGTTACATGATATCTTGAATGCTCCAGGCTTCAGATCAAGGGCATACATGGTCTTCTGGGTGTCTCTGAGGGCAAGTTTGGGGTCAGACAACTGAAGTATCTTCTTCGGATACTTAGGGCTGAACCTCAATGAATTTCCTCCGTCAACAACCGTCTTTCCAAGTCCGAAGGCGAGGTCCACGATGCCGTCTTCAGGCTTTTCGCTGCCGATAGGGTAGAAGTTGACAGACCGCGCCACTCCTGACAACATAGGATAGTACAGGCCGTCGTGTTCGGATCCGCATATGCTCTGAACCACTACAGCCATCTTCTCTTCGCTCAGAAGATTCGATGTCGTCTGGATATATGTTCTGCTTCCGTTGTAGAAGACGGATGCATAAACGCTCTTGATTGCCTTTCCCAGCATTCGGAGCATCTGGTCCTTGTTCTCTACCAGAGGAACCATATAAGTTGAATAAACACCCGCAAACGGCTGATAACTGCTGTCTTCCAGTTTTGAACTCGAACGTACGGCAAATGGAGAACGAGCCGAATTCACATAGACCCTGAGTTGCTCTATAAGAGTCTCCGGAAGACGTGCAGCAACGAATTCTGATAAAATCTCTTCGTCTGAAATGTCAGAATCAATCACATACTGAAGGTCATTTTCCAATATGAACTGGTCGAAATATTCTGTGGCGATGACGACAGTCCTTGGAATCGATATGCGTACATTGTCGTATTTGTTGGCGAGATTGTATTTATACACAAGACTGTTAAGGAAGGCGAGTCCACGTGCCTTACCTCCAAGAGAACCTTCTCCCATCCTGGAGAACCATATGTGACGGCCATAATTGTCCTTATCGAAATGTGCTATGACACCACGTCCCATAAGGGCGTGAAAATCATGTATCTGCTGTGAAACATATGATCTCATTTCGGAAATGTCTGCAAAATGACTTTCCAGCACCTTCTTCATCTTGGAACCAAGTGTGAAGAGACCACGTGCGTAGAACCATTTGGAAAGCATGTTCTTGGATGTGGCCTTCAGAAGCACGTCATCCGGTACAGTGCGTACCAGAGCCTCCAGTTCCTTCAGATTGGATGCCCTTCCATATTCAACTCTCTCAGCATCTCTGAATACAAAGTCACCGAAGCCGAATTCTTCCTTGATATATTCAGACAACTGAATCATCAATGTCTTGGAGTACTTCTTCAGGAAACCCACGCCAAGTTCCTGTGCCTGAGATGCAACACTTCCCTGCGAAGATTGGAGAAGGATAGGCATCTGTATGTCATCCTGTCTGATGTGTCGGACAAGGTCAATACCTGCATCCAGTTTTTCCTTTTCAGGTCCTTCGTCTTTATGAACAGTAAATCCGACATCAGAAATAACACCTAGAAGATTGTCCTTATATTTCTCGTACAATGCTTTAGCATCGTCCAGATTGGTGGCAAGGAGTATCTTCGGACGTGAACGCTTGCGGATCTTCTTCTGCTGTTCGTTGATGGTCTCTGTAAGGAACTCCCTCGTCTGCATGAGCACAAGTTTATACAGTTCAGGCAGATAGGTCGAGTAATAACGTACAGAGTCTTCAACCAGAAGGATGGCCTGAACTCCTACGCCAAGTATGTCGTGCTCGGCATTCAGACGGTCCTCGAAAAGTTTCACGATCGCTACTATAAGGTCTGCATTGCCATGCCAGCAGAACATGTAGTCGATGGCAGATGTGTCCTGCATTGCCAGACGCCTGTATACTTCCTTCGAGAAATGAGTGAGAAGGACAAATGGCAATGTAGGCCTGTCCTTCTTTATCTCAGACGCAAGGGCGAACACCTCCTTATCTGTTACATTGTACATGCACATGACCATATCTATGCCCACGACAGTGTTGAGAAGCACTCTGGCCTCCGCTGCCGTCTGGACCCATATGAATTTAGGAGGATTACTAAGATTCAGGTCAATATATTCCTTATATATCTGTGTCTCGATCTGACCGTCCTCCTCAAGTATGAAGGCATCATAGTTACTGCAGATCATCAGAATCTTTCTGATTCTGTTGCTGATCAGAGATTCATAGTCGGTTTCGGTCAGTTCCTTGAGAAGTACAGGCTCTATTGTATTCATGTCAGTTATCTTCTGGTTCGTCTGCGAAATTCAGCCACGGTGATTGCTGTGGCAATGGCGGCGTTCAATGATTCCGATCCTTGCTCTCCAGCAGGGAAAGGAGGTATGTAAAGGCGGTCTGAGACCAATTTCCCCATCTGTTCGGAAATACCTTCCGATTCATTGCCGATAACGATTACCGCCGGAGCGTCTTCTCCGTTATCAAGCGATCTGTCATATATATCCAGTCCGTCAAGAAAGGTCCCGTAAATATGTCCGCCCATTGAGAGCGTCATTTCAGAGAGGGACGGCAGGTCGACATAATGCATCTTCACCCTAAATATGGCTCCCATGGTGGCCTGTACAACTTTAGGATTGAATACATCGACAGTGTCATGAGTTGCAAATATCGCTTCTATTCCAAACCAGTCAGCAATCCGGAGGATGGTGCCCAGATTACCGGGGTCGCGTATGGTGTCGAGCGCCAGGAATAGTCCACCTTTCTGCAGAAGCGGCTTCAATGACGCCGGATCATCGACACGGATATCGGCAGGCTTGCGGACAACGGCCAGTGAAGGCGGGGGAGAGGCTAGGGATGAGATTCTGCTCATTGCCTCTTCTCCGATCTCATCCTTGCGATAGACCCTTTCGACGGAGAACGGCGACATCATGGCCTCTTCGACCATTTTATCGCCTTCTACCGTAAAGAGACCGGTCTCGTCGCGGAACTTCTTCTGCTGAAGAGACCTGACTCTCTTTATCTCATTGCTGGAGATTCCCATGGCTAATATCCCAATATCTTCAACATCGACTTATATGTCTGCTCCTTGCTGAACAGTTTTGTAGTATACTCGCCGTCTTCATCCTTGTCGATGATTATGTGCTTTGGAGCAGGCTGGAGACAGTGCTGGATGCCGCCATAACCCGATATCGATTCCTGATATGCACCGGTATGGAAGAAACCTATGTATAGTGGTTCTTCATTGTCCTGGATCATAGGCAGATAGATTGCGTTTGCGTGTGCATCGGCATTGTAATAGTCCTCACTGTCGCAGGTAAGTCCGCCGAGGAATACGCGCTGGTACTTTTCGTTCCATTTGTTTATCGGCAGAAGGATGAACTTCTGCTTGATTCCCCATGTGTCCGGAAGGGTAACCATGAATGAACTGTCTATCATATACCACCTCTCGCGGTCGTTCTGCTGCTTCATGTCAAGTATCTGGAAGATGGTAGCACCAGACTCACCGACTGTGAAACTGCCGAACTCGGTGAAGATGTTAGGTTCTGCAACTCCACGTGCATTACACATGATCTTGATCTGTGAGATTATCTCCTCTGCCATATATTCATAGTCGAAATCTGCAGCGAGCGAATTCTTGATAGGAAAACCGCCTCCTATGTTCAGAGAATCCAACTCAGGGCAGATCATCTTGAGGTCGCAGTAGACTCCTACGCACTTTGCGAGTTCGTTCCAGTAATATGCCGTGTCACGCATACCTGTGTTGATGAAGAAATGGAGCATCTTCAACTTGAACTTAGGGTTCTTGCTTATGAGGTTCTCATAGAATGGCACGATGTCGCTGTATCTGATTCCGAGACGGGATGTATAGAAGTCGAATTTCGGGTCTTCCTCAGATGCGATGCGGATACCTAGATTGACCGGAACTTCTACCAGCGTGTCAAGCGCCTCCAGTTCATGCATGTTGTCAAGTACCGGGATGATGTTCTTCCATCCTCCGTTGGCAAAGTTTGCAATATTCTCTATATATGCAGGTTTCTTGAAGCCATTGCACACGATATATTGATCCTTATTCACAAGTCCTTCTGATTCAAGGGCTTCAATAAGGTTAAGATCGAATGCTGAAGAGGTCTCAAGATGAATGTCATTCTTCAGTGCTTCCTTAAGTACAAATTCGAAATGAGAACTCTTGGTGCAATAGCAGTAGTTGTATGTGCCTTTGTAGTCCACCTTGGCCATTGCCACATTGAACATACGCTTAGCCCTCTGGATCTGTGATGAGATCTTCGGCAGATAAGTGATCTTCAACGGCGTTCCATACTGGTTGATGATATCCATCATGTTGATGTCATGAAAGTGGAGTTCTCCGTCCTCCACCATGAATTCATCTTGCGGAAACTCGAAGGTCTGGTCAATCAGATCGATGTACTTATTCTTCATTTTCAGTAATGCGATTAAGTTGGTTTATCATAAATTACCTAATCCGACTCACTCGGATTGTTCAAAATCAACGCAAATATATCATTTATTTATATAAATATTCATATTTATCGACGAATAGTTCATTTATAATCCGTTTTATCTGCATTTTTTTGGCCAAAATTTTGAGATGAGAGCAGATTAAGATAAATTTGCGTGATTTATAGTCGATGAAAGCCTTTTTCAGAAATATATCCATAACCATTCTTCTTATGGCATCGTTATCCTGCAGCACGACACGCGTCCTGCAGGACAATGAATACCGTCTTGCCAAGAATAAGATTGAAATAACAAATGACAAGGATTTCAACCCTTCGACTCTCGCTCCATATATTCAGCAGAAGCCCAATCCTTCCATCATATTCGGATGGAATCCTTTCCTGAGTGTCTATAACTGGTCAAACGGCAAGGGCAAAGGGTGGGACAAACTGGTCCAGAAGATAGGACAGGCTCCTGTGATATATGATGAGGATATGGTAGAGAGTACCGTGGGTAATATCATGGACCACCTTGAATATCAGGGATATTACGGTTCTGAGGTAGAAAGCGTCATCTCAGTCCGAAAAAAGAAGGCCTCTGTCACATATAAAGTGAGTCTTGGAAAAAGATATCCTATCGAAGACATCACATTTGTTCTACCCGAAAGGGGAGAGTTTGCCCGGACATTCATTGCTGATACGTCAAGAATGACGGTCAATGAAGGAAGTTACCTGTCAGAAGCGTCCCTGGAAGCAGAGACTGAGCGTTCAAGTGCATATATGAGGAATCAGGGCTTCTATGACTTCAGCAAGAACAATTACTTCTTTGAGGCTGATACCCTCTCCGTACCTGGAAAGGCCCTCCTTACATTGACGATAAATGAATATACCCGAAACCAGTCACCGAAGGATGCGAAGCCTATAAGACGGTTCTATATCGATGATGTCGATATCTTTTACCCCAAGAGCCTGAAAATCAGAGAGAAGGTGCTCAGAGGACTGACGACGATTGTCCCTGGAGAAGTCTATAGCGAGAATGTCGTAAACCATACATATTCAAGACTTTCTGCTCTCAGGGTGTTCAGCAGCGTGAATATCGGGATGACTCAGTCCGATACGAATCTGGTGGATTGCTCCATCACCTTGAACCAGTCTAAACTTCAAGGTTTCAAAGTCAATCTCGAAGCGTCATCCAACTCATCCGGTCTCTTCGGTATATCACCGCAGGTTTCCTACTACCATAAGAACATTTTCAGAGGCGGCGAGATGCTCAATCTCAGTTTCATGGGCAACTTCCAGTTTAAGTTCAATGATGATGTGAGGTCCAATGAATTCGGAGTGTCCGCTGGTCTCAGTTTCCCGAAATTCTTTCCTCTTCCTTACAGATATTTCAAGGGTGCAGTACCTACAACTGACGTAAACGTGTCCTATAATTACCAGAGCCGTCCGGAATACACGAGAAACATCATCTCTACCTCGTACGGATATAGCGGTAACGTAAGGAACAGATTCTTCTATCAGGTCTATCCTCTACAGATGAACATTGTCAGACTGTTCGATCTGGACAAGGAATTTTACGCGACTCTTGCCAACGATCCGTTCCTGCGGAATGCATATCAGGACCACTTTGACCTTGGTTCAGGTGCTGTACTTTACTATACCACCAATAATGAAAGCATACCGAAGACCAGTTTCCATTATACCAGATTCCAGTTCGACATTGCAGGAAACCTTCTTAGTGCCTTCAACAATCTGATGAGGACAGACGCCAATGGTTCCAGGATGATCTGGAACACCCCTTACTCACAGTTTGTAAGAGGGGAAATCACATTGGGAAAGACATGGATATTCGGCAAGAACGGAGGGCACGCCATTGCCACGAGGCTCCTCGCCGGCGCGGGATATGCATATGGTAACTCGACTGTGCTCCCTTTCGAAAAGCATTTCTACGGAGGCGGCGCAAACAGTCTCAGGGGATGGCAGGCCAGGACCGTAGGTCCCGGACTGTCACAGATGGACAATTCATTCGTCATACCGAATCAGACGGGCGACATGAAGATCGAGGCAAATATCGAATACAGGTTCAATATGTTCTGGAAGGTGGCAGGAGCGGTCTTCGCTGATGCCGGCAACATCTGGACTTTACGAAGCAGCGGGGAAGGCAACAGCACTGAATCAATGTTCAGATTCGACACCTTAGGAGAAAGCATTGCCGCCAACTGGGGAGTGGGAGTACGTCTTAATTTTGGCTTCCTGCTTCTTCGACTCGACCTGGGTCTGAAAGTGCATGATCCTGCACGAGAATACAAATGGGTCGGCCCGGACAAATGGTTCACAAGAGACGGCTGCGCCCTCCATTTCGGCGTAGGCTATCCGTTCTAGAAACTATTTCTTGTAATATTTCGGCCAGCAGGCTTCAAGACGGGCACGCAGTCCGTCTTCGTGTTTGTTGTCGGCAGGCTCGTAGAATTTGCGACCGGAGAGTTCGGCAGGCATGAATTCAAGATCCGTAAAATGTCCCGGATAGTCATGGGCATATCGGTATCCGTCGGCGTATCCGAGTTCTTCCATAAGTTTGGTAGGAGCATTTCTAAGATATAGAGGGACAGCGGCGGTCTGAGTCTCCTTCGCCACTGAAAGAGCCTCGTTTATAGCCATATATGCGGAATTGCTCTTCGCTGAAGAGGCAAGATATATCGTACACTCTGCAAGTGGAATCCGTGCCTCCGGCATACCTATGTTATGGACAATCTGGAATGTCGAATTTGCTAGA
>JAFVHZ010000281.1 GCA_017474265.1 Bacteroidales bacterium
AGCAACAGCAATCATGAGTCCTTGGATGGCAACATCGCCATCTTCTCCTCCGGAAACCAGGGATTTGATTATTCCATTTATCCGGGTGCACTGGCGGATGTGATTTCTGTGACTGCAACGGGATGGGATCATCTTCCCGGCGGATACACCAATCACGGACCGGGATGCAACATTGCCGCCCCTGGCGGAGAGATAAAAGGGCTGGACGGCAACCACGCTTCACTGATCTTGTCTACCGGCACCGCACTGGCGGCAAACGCCGTTCCCGACTATGGACTTGAAACAGGCGAGAAGAAGAGCAAGA
The DNA here is from genome assembly GCA_017474265.1 of Bacteroidales bacterium. Taxonomy (GTDB): domain Bacteria; phylum Bacteroidota; class Bacteroidia; order Bacteroidales; family UBA932; genus Cryptobacteroides. Next base: position 305 of record JAFVHZ010000281.1, read on the forward strand.
ACTATGTGTATATGTACGGCACTTCCATGGCATGCCCTCATGTTTCAGGAGTGGCGGCACTCGGAGTTTCATATGCCAGGAAACTCGGCAGGAAGTTCTCGCGTGAAGAGTTCACCTCTCTCCTGCTCACTTCCGTTCACGATATAGATCAGTATCTCGTGAGCGGCACTAAAAAATTCTTCGATCCTGCGAGCAGGGCCTATATAGACATTCCTCTCAATGACTATCATGGCAAGATGGGAACAGGTTCTGTTGATGCATGGAAGTTTCTTATGGCTATAGAAGGCACACCTTCAGTGATGGTCGAGGTCGGAGAAAAGACAAGCATAGACCTCAGCAGGTACTGCAGTCCGTCTGCAACATACAGTATAGATATCGATGAGGCATCCTCAACATCCCTTGGACTGACGGGGACACCTGTAATAAAGGACGGTTTCCTTGAAGTGGAATGCACCAAAGTCGGAGCCGGAAAGATAACCCTCAGTTCATCAGTAGGCAAAGACCCGGAAAAGGAAGACGGCATAGGAGGCATGTCATATTCACGTGAAATATCTATAATATCACGACCTTTCGCCACACAGAACGGTGGATGGCTCTAAAACATATCAGACAATGAAAAGAATAATATCAATAATATCACTCATGATGCTTCTGGTATCATGCGGAGAAAAGGAAAATACGGGAAGCGGCAGCACGGAGTCCACATTTGAGGAAAAGTTCTGCAAGGAATGGCACAGTTGTGACCTGGCCATGGAAAATGCCGATATATATATCAACTTTTCTGAAGACAGGACATTCGAACTGTATCAGAAGATAGGTGAAGGAACGCACCGTCTTTACAGAGGGACATGGAATCTCACCGGCAACATACTCTCAGGCAAGTACAATGACGGAGAGGATTGGGCAGCATCATATGAAGTCACGATGTCCGACAAGTTCATGGTCATGACCTCGAAGAATGATGCAGCCGAAGAAAACATCTTTGAAGACTGCGCAATTCCGGATGAAGTCAGAAACACCTGCAAGGTCGTTGTAAGATCATCAGATCACACTGATTTCAGACCTGTGCTCTGATCAGCGACCCGCATACTGAATTCACACCCACAGTATTGCTGGTTGTAGAAATCATATTCCCTTATTATCTGAAGGCGGCGCTCCTGGAGCCCGCCTTTTCTCCAGTTCTGATCCCACCAGATAATGCCGTCGACCTGTCCGCAGGCCCAGAATCCGGCCTCATTGATCTGATCCAGCGACTTCCATCGTGATGACGCCAGAGTAGTTGTAATGACCTTTATCCCGCGCTGTCTGGCATATAGCGCCGTGCGGAGCAGGCGCAGCCTGAAGCACTTCAGGCATCTTCCTCCTCTTTCCGGCTCATTCTCCAGACCCTTCATTGACTCCAGCCACACATCATGGTCATAGTCGGCATCCACTATCTCGAGACCGAGCGACCGGGCATATCTCGTGCACTCTTCCTTACGGATTTCATATTCCTCCTGAGGGTAGATGTTAGGGTTGCAATAGTAGATGACAGGAGTTATCCCATTCTGCATCAAGGCCTCTATGATGGCGCTGGAGCATGGCGCACAGCAGGTATGGAGAAGAACGACGTTCTCCCCTGCCGGAGCTTCTATCTTGACCTGCTTTGACATGATGACGCAAAGATAATCGTAATTTGCGTATCTTTGCATCGGCTTAACAGATTTCTATGACCACAATTCAAGACAAACGTACTGACAGACCCATGAACGGATGGCTTGCACTGAGTCCTCTCTTCGTTTTCATGGGAATATATCTTGTGTCATGCATCATTGCACAGGATTTCTACAAAATCCCGATATCAGCCGCCTTCCTTCTGGCGTCCGTCTATGCAGTACTCATATGCAGGGGCAGATCCATCGAAGAACGCATCTCCATATTCTCCAAGGGTGCAGGCAACAGCAATGTACTCCTGATGATATGGATATTTGTCCTTGCAGGCGCATTCGCCTCCACCGCGAAGGAGATCGGAGCCATTGACGCTACCGTCAATCTGGCTCTCCGCATCCTTCCGGGGAATCTGCTCTATGCAGGACTCTTTCTGGCGGCATGCTTCATATCCATGTCCATAGGG
>JAFVHZ010000024.1 GCA_017474265.1 Bacteroidales bacterium
GCAGTAGCCGGTGGCGCTGTAATCCTGCGAAGCCAGACCGTCGAGATAGCAGGCGGCCAGTTGGCCCAGACCGCCGTTGCCAAGACCGGGGTCCGGCTCATAAGTTCCATGCACTTGAAGTCGCGGGAACCGTACGCATGCCTGACACTTCTTCAGAAAGTGTGCTTACCGCTATGACATCTGCCGTCTCTGTATATATCGTCGAAGGCAGCAGGGTATAAAATTCATTGGAAAACAACTGACATTCTGTTTCTGTCTTAAAGAAACTTTCCGGAGAAAGCCTGTCTTGCGGTTCCCTCACAAGAAGATCGCAGCCGCTGACGGTCAGAATCAACACAGAAGACAGTATATATAATAATTTCTTCATAATCTTCATCATTTTAGAATTCCAGACTGAGACCGAAAGAGAAGGTCTTATACCACGGATATGTATCACCGTTCTTATTGCTGTTTGCAGCCATCTGTTCCGGATCTACATGTTTGCTGTGCACGGCTGACCATGTCCATATGTTCTCTCCACTGAAATACAGTCTCAACTTTGATATACCAGCCTTGCTCATCCACTTTTCCGGGAAAGTATAACCGAATGTAAGGTTCTTCAGACGCAGGTAAGCAAGATTCTGCAGATATCTGTCGTTGGTATAATACAACGAACCGTTTGATGTATTGAGGGCTGCATATCCTCGTGGTCTCGGGAAGTAGGCATCCGGATTGGTTTCGCTCCACACATCCGCCATGAAGTCTCTTGGAACGAAACTTACATAAGGACGTGAATATGGGCCCCAGAAGCGCTGGTTGTCCGCTCCCGGATACCAGTCCATATGCCCGATACCCTGGAAGAATATAGAGAAATCGAATCCGAAATAGTTGAATCCGAGGTTGAATCCATAACTGTATCTCGGCTGCGAGTTACCGATCACTTCACGGTCGCCCGGATCATCAAGGGTACCCTTTCCGAACGTGATCTTATTATCATTGCCACCGATGTCAAGATATTTCATATCTCCCGCCCTGACGCCTGCACCCCAGGAACTGTTGGCATTGTTATAGTTCTTACATATAGCCGACATATCCACATCATAAGCCGCAGCCTCCTGGTCTGTAGCGAAAAGACCTCCTACACGGAATCCCCAGATCTCTCCCAGACGTTTGCCTACATATGGCTCGCCGATAAGTCCGGACGGGTTATCGCATCTTGTATAGTAGGCGGTATAGTCGGCCAGATTGACACCCACACTATAATCGAACCTGTGACCGGCAAGATTGAATGAGTCCTCCCATTGGAGCAGGAGTTCAAAACCCTGAGTCCTTAAATCATTCGCATTGACCTGAGGTTCATTTGCTCCATAAATCGACGGCAGTTTCTTTCCTTCTGTCAGAATACCTTTTGTATCACGGATATAGAAGTCAGACTCCAATGTAAGTTTGTCTCCGAAAAATCCGAAATCAAAACCAAGGTTCTTGGACACAACTGTCTCCCATGTACCGGTCGTTACCGGATCACCTAC
>JAFVHZ010000282.1 GCA_017474265.1 Bacteroidales bacterium
AACTGCAGGCAAGATATGATCAGGTGGAGATTTCGGTGTTCACTCCCAAGTGTGCTCTCGTCCCCTCTCAGTTCTATAGCAGCGAAGGCGCGCGCGCTGCTCTGGAAGATGTCGCCGATCTGAAGGAAGGAGACCAGGTGGATGCTGTAGAAGTCATAGACTATGATGCTGTGCTGTTATATTCAAATTCGATTGGAGAAACGCTGTCCAAGGTTATGGCTGAGACTGTCTTGAGGACAGATGGCAGCAAGGTGGGCTCTTTGCCGGAGATGTATTTTATTCTTAAATCCTTGTCCACCTTAAGTGACTATAACAGGATTGTCGCTTCATATATGGATGGATATCTTTATCTGGCCATTGCTCAGGGGAAAAGCCTTCTTCTATGCAATTCTTATGAGGCTCCAGATTTTACAACAGCGCAGTATTTCATTTTTATGGCGATGAAGAAACTTCAACTTAATATGGAGATGTCCACGATCTGTTTCAGAACGCCGTTGAACGAAGAAGAGGAAATATCTCTTTATCGTTATTTCAAGAATGTCGAGCAGATTTAGCAATTAATGGTATGAGGATCATCGGAGGCAGACTCAAAGGAAAGACAATTCTTCCGCCGCAGGGTTACAAGGCCCGACCTACTACGGACTTTGCTAAGGAAGGGCTCTTCAATATACTCAACAACGAGTATGATATGGAGGGGTTGCAGGTGCTTGATCTTTTCGGAGGTACAGGTGCCATTTCATATGAATTCGCCTCACGCGGCGCCTCCATGGTATATTGTGTGGAAATGCTTCCCCTTCATGCCAATTTCATAAAGTCGCAGGCGGCAAAGTTCGGCATGAAGAACCTTACGGTCGTACGGCATAATGTCTTTGAATTCCTGGATATATGCCGTGAGAAGTTCGATATAATCTTTGCAGATCCTCCATATGCGTTGGAAGACCTTGCGACCATTCCGGACAAGATATTCGCGAAGGACATCCTGCATCCCGGAGCATATTTCATCCTGGAGCATCCTGATGAATACAGTTTTGAAAGCCATCCGTATTTCGTCAAGGAAAAGAAGTATGGAAACGTGCACTTCTCATTTTTTGAAATGCCTCAGGCGTGACTTTAACACCATCAACTTATGAAGACTGTTCTGACCTCAATATTTGTCATATTCCTGTTCTGCTCTTCCGCAGCGGCCCAGACTGCCAGCAGCCTTTTCTGGAGGAGTGATTCGCTGCAGGTGCATGAAATCGTATCTGAAACCGGCAATCAATATAATAAGGTGGGCCATCACGGACCTGCTGTCGAGAACAGTCATATGGCGCTGCGCATATATTTCAATGACAGCGGTGCGGTGGATCTCTATTCCAAGAGCGGAAGAGGCATGGAACTCAAGGAGTATAAATGGTATCCTGATTCATTGCAGATTGCTGCTGGAGCAGGAAATGATGAATACCTTGTCGGAAAGACTGTCGGTCTGGGAGGAATTGCTCTATGGGACGGCGAAAAGGAAATCAAACTTGTCGCAACCAAAGGCCGAACGGCGCGTGTAGGGGATACAAAAAAGGGCTCATATGCGGAAATGATCGCATACGGCGTGGAGTATGCCGGTGATCTGGTCGACATCTCCATCAGGATAGACATGAATGTCAAGACACGTGAGGCAGTGGTGACCGCAAAGGAACTTTCCGGCAAGAAGGTCATGTTCCTTACCGGTGTGAATTTTCATGAGAGTCAGACCGTAAGATATGACACGGAGCATATTCTTGTGTGGGGTATACATACAGGAGGAAAGATACCATATGTGACTCCTGTAGGGGCTGCGATGACGTTCTCCGGCAAGATGTTCCCGACAGTCGAGAAGACAGATGTCATGGTCAGGGCCATCTCCAGACCGTCTTCAGAGGTCCGGACAAAAGTGTATGCAACTTCGACGAGAGAAGCCGAACTTAATACTATGAAACGCTTCGAGGCGTTTATATTCAATTAGTTAGTGTAGTTATGAAATTTAACCTGAAAGAAGTGTTCCAGCCCAAACTGTTCGGGCTGTTCGGAAAAGGTCGTTATGATGGAAAGACCTTCACTTCAGATCTTATTGCCGGCATCATCGTCGGCATCATTGCGCTGCCTCTTGCCATAGCGTTCGGTATAGCAAGTGGAGTGACCCCTCAGCAGGGTCTTATTACCGCTATAGTGGCGGGTTTCCTTATTTCGTTCTTCGGAGGATCCAACTTCCTGATCGGAGGTCCTACCGGTGCCTTCATTGTGATTGTCGCAGGTATTGTAGGACAATATGGAATGCAGGGGCTCATTATTGCGACCATCATGGCGGGAGTCTTTCTTGTCATAATGGGTGTATGCAAGATGGGCGCGATATTCAAGTTCATACCGTATCCTATCGTTGTAGGATTCACGAGCGGTATAGCCCTGACGATATTCTCGACCCAGATGAAGGATTTCTTCGGCCTGCCTCTTGATCTGCAGGTGCCGGCAGGATTCATCCCGCAGTGGGTCTGCTATTTCCAGAATATCGGAAGCATAAACTGGGTGGAACTGATCATGAGCGTGGTCTGCCTTATCATCTGCTTCAGTTGGAGCAAGGTCACAAAGAAGGTTCCGGGTTCCCTTATTGCCCTGATCATAGGCACTGTGGCATCTGTGCTCCTGAGCCGTTTCGCGGGAATAGAGTTCGCGACCATCGGTTCCAAGTTTCCTGAACTGGCAGACGGACTTCCTATGCCGAAGCCTGTCGCTCCCGAGTTCGATTACGAGACCATAAAGGGGCTGGTCTCTCCGGCCTTTACAATTGCCATCCTCTGCGCCATAGAGTCGCTTCTTGCTGCCATGGTGGCAGATGGTGCTACAGGAAAACAGCATAACTCCAATACGGAACTCATCGGACAGGGAATTGCCAATATCGTGACTCCTCTTTTCG
>JAFVHZ010000283.1 GCA_017474265.1 Bacteroidales bacterium
GCTGGTTATTCTGGCAATACTCCGTCCGTCATTCTTCTTCAAAACAAGCACGATAACACAGATTCTTTCGCAAAGCTCCGTTAACATTCTCATAGCCCTCGGCGAATTTTTTGCCTCCGCGCTCAGGGTCGTAGTTGCCGCATCCGCTGATGGTGAAGAAGTTCTTCATTGTAGCGTATACTCTGAGTTTTGTAAGATGAGCCTTGCTGATCCACTTCTCAGGGAAGTTATATGCAAGGGTGATATCCTTGATTTTCAAGAAGTTCGCCTTCTGGTAGCCCAGCGTGCTCTTGTAGAGCATAGATTCGTTCTTGTTGAAGTTAGGTCTTGGATAAGCGTTTGTCGGATTCTCAGGGGTCCAGTAGTCACATTTCACTGAGTTGGTCCAGCCGCTAGGGTAGAATGATCCTGCTGTCGCATTGTTGATGATGTGGCCCATTCTTGCATAGAGGAAGAATGAGAACTCCCAACCCTTGTACTCGAAACGGTTGTTCAGACCTGCTGTCCACTTAGGGGTGAGTTGACCGAGGACTGTACGGTCGTTATTCGGGTCGATCACTCCGTCTCCGTTCTGATCCTTTACCTTGATGTCACCGGGCTCCTGGCCATTCTTAGCAGCCTCTGCCTCTTCTCCGAGTTGCCAGATACCGATCTTCTCATAGTCATAGATGACATGTGTAGGATGACCGATGAACCAGTTGTTTGCTACGTCGTCCTGATTTGAATTGAGTGCAGTGATCTCTTCCTTGTTGGCTGTAAAGGTGAGATCAGTTGTCCAGACGAAGTCCTTCCTGTCTATGTTCACTGAGTTGATAGCGATATCAATACCATGTGTCTCGGTCTTTCCGACGTTGCTGATTACGCTTGAGAAACCAGAGTGGGTAGGAAGGAGCATAGGAAGGAGAAGGTCAGATGTCCATGTCTTGTATGCGTCGATGGTAGCATAGAGACGGTTGTTGAACATACCGAAGTCTACACCGAAGTTCATTACGGAAGTCTTCTCCCATCTGAGGTCTTCGTTTGCCATGTCATATGGACGGTATCCGTATGCCATTTCCTCACCGAATTCATAGATAGTCTTGCTGAGTCCGCCGGTAGACTGGTATGCAGATACTGCAGAGTTACCTGAGAGTCCGTATGATGCTCTGAGTTTGAGTTCACTTACTTCCTGTACGTCCTTGAGGAAGTTCTCGTTCTTCATCTTCCATGCGAATGCTGCAGATGGGAAGTAGCCCCATTTGTTGTTGTTTCCGAGAACAGAAGATCCGTCGGCACGTATTGTCGCAGTGAAGATGTAGCGGTCGAGAAGTTTATAGTTGAGTCGTGCGAAGTAAGAAAGCAATGCTGACTCGGTGTAACTACTCTCTGTAATCTTGTCAGAAGTGTTTCCGTCGAGGTTGTGGAAGAGTGATGATGAGAATGGAGATCCCTTTCCTTCAACGTAGGTGTCTTCCCAGACGCTCTTCTGGGCACTCTGTCCTACGAGGGCTGTGATGGCATGATTGCCGAATTCCTTGGTGTAGGTGAGGGTGTTCTCCCATGTCCAACCGAGGCTCTGGCTATGGTTCTTTGATACCTTGATCATGTTGCGATTGCCAAGATAATATGTAGAGCCTTCGCCTTCGAATGTACCCTGACGTGATACTGAGGTGTCATAACCGGCGTTAGAACGGAATACGAGTCCCGGGATGATCTGCCAGTTTACATATGCTGTTGCAAAAAGCCTCTGACCCTTGGTCTCGTTGAGGTAGTTGTCCGGATCGAGGTTAAGCAGCGGGTTCATGGTAGCGGCTCCTGAACCTGTGAACGGATAAGGGTTGATGGTACCGTCCTCATTGTATGGTACGCCGTATGGTTCACTGGTCTGTGCGAAATGGTATGCACTTGGAGCCGATATCCTCTTTGAGTTGCTGAAGAGCATAGATGCTCCAGCCTCGAGGTTCTTTCCGATCTTCTGACTTACGTTCAGACGTCCTGTGAGGCGTGAGAAGTCATCACCGATGAGTACGCCGTCCTCGTCGAAATAGTCGAGAGAGAATGATACCTTTGTCTTTTCTGTACCGCCGTTAACAGAGAGTTGGTAGTTCTGTGTCACTGCGCTGTCCATGATGAGGTCGTACCAGTCTGTGCTCACACCGTCCTTGATTCTCTGAAGTGCCTCAGCATCCCAGATGTTGACGTCGTCAGCAGCAGAACTCCACTGTCCTACAGCGCGCATGGCCTCGCGTCTGAATGCCACATACTCTGCCGTGTTGTTGACGTCAGGAAGTTTTGTCGCATATACCGGACCGCCGTATGCGTTGAAGTTCACGCTTACCTTGCCGTCTTTTCCGCTCTTGGTAGTGATGAGGATTACACCGTTGGCACCGCGTGAACCGTAGATGCCCGTATTGTAGAGGTTTATGGCAAAGGAGGCGATAGTGTGGATGTAGGTACTCCCTTGTTGAAACTCGACCTTCAGAGTACAGAAACCGAGTACAAGAAATTGCTCGACGA
>JAFVHZ010000284.1 GCA_017474265.1 Bacteroidales bacterium
GCCATAAACATAAACGAAGACAACACCAACCTGATCCTTAACAAAGGGACAATCAGCGCCAACAGATCAAGGAAGAACGGAGGCGGCATTTCTCAGGAAAACGGGACTTGTTCGATGACCGTTGGAGAAGACATCACTTTATCAGACAATACAGCAGAAGAGTCCGGTGGAGGGATCTATGTACTGACAGGGGAGGTGACCTTGAACGGATGCCGGATCCTCAGGAACAAAGCGGGGCACAGCGGTGGAGGAATATGTATGAAGAGCGGAAACCTTACCATCAACAGCGGAACTCTTTCTGACAACGAAGTGACTTATTCTGATGACGAGGCAATTGACTATGCCGGTTACGGAGGTGCCGTTGTCCTGATGGAAAGCGGCACAATGACAGTCAGTCAGGCTGAATGTCTCAGAAACATCGCTCCTAAAAAGGGAGGATGCATCTATGTCAAAGGCTCTCTGAATGTGACAGGTAAACTTGTCGTAAAGAACAATTACGCCGGAGAAGAGGCTGGTGCCATTCTTGTGGACGGCGGCAATCTTGAGATTGCAGACTGCGACATCACAGGAAACAAGGCTGGATATGACAATGAAGGAAATCTTATAAAGGAGGACGCCAACGGAGGAGCGATGAGCATCGCTGACGGCTCAGTCACGATAACCAAAGGCGTCATATCAGAAAACATCTGCACAGGAAACGGAGGAGGACTGTATGTCAGCAACATAGCGGGCGGAGCGCCAAAGTCCGTCGAACTTCTTGGTGGAGGAACATTCATGAACAACAGGGCTCAACTGGGAGGCGGCCTCTATGTCAGCGGAAACATTGACATGGCATTCCAGGGAAACATAGCACTCAACTTAGCGCGTTGCGGAGGCGGTATTCTGCTCGACGGATCTAAACTGACCATTAAAGGAGGAATCATCAGAAACAACCGTGCTCTTCCCGACCCGTCATCTCCGGATGCGGAGCCTGGCAGCAACAAGCCAGAAACAGGCTATCTGACGGATGTCAGCGATCTTACCGGTATCGGAGGGGGCATATACCTCAACTCCGGAAGCACACTGGATTTCCAGATCGAGTCAGAACTGGGTGTGTATGAGAATGATGCCACCTGGGGCGCTGACGACATCTTTGCAAACGGAGACGGGACCACTGTAACACTCCCGGATGTCAAGGACATGACCCTTACCGGGTACCGTGTTCCTACAACCGAACTGTACTGGGCCGAAGACTATATAACAGACGATACGAATTATGGGCAGGGAACAATGATCAACAGCAGTTGGAGTCAGGCTGTCCCTGAAAACAGCCGATATGATGACGCGATTCTTGATCCGGCAAAATATAAGATTTACAAGATAGATGGCGGATTGACAGAAAGCACGAAATATATCAGTCTGGAGATCGGATATGCCTACCTGATCATAGACCTCATCAAGGAGGGCTTGAAAAAGGGAGAAAGCACCGTGATAGTGCTGACACCTGCAAAAGAGGAAGACACGGTGAACGGCGGCTTTAAGGTAAAAGAGGGAGAAGAGCCATACCTGACAATCATCTTCACATGCGATGAAGACGAAGTTCCGGTCAGGAAACAGGTGCTTCTGCCTAGCGGATGGTGGCAGATGGAAGAGACAGCAGGATGGGCCTGGGCGTATGACATTGACCCGAATCCGAAAAGAGTCGAAGAAGTCACCCTTGAAAAGCAAGGTGACGCAAGACTGGAGTACAGATTCGAAAACACACGTAAAGACAAGAACAGCATACCTGAAACTTTCGAAAGCATCGTGGTCAACCGCATGAAAAGTCCTGTCAGAAGATAACCACCAAACTTACGAAATCAGGCTAATTCTAAATCAAGGAAAGACAGACGTGGTGGATAATATGGGCCACTAAACCTTATGAACCCAATATCATCTTCAGCGCTTCTTTAGAGTCGCCATTTCCTTGGTCAGCGGACAGCCTTAACCATTTGACTGCTTCAGCGACATCTTTTTCAACACCACAACCATTATAATACATATATCCAAGATTATGTTGTGCATCGGCTAAACCTTGCTCTGCGGCTTTCTTATACCATTTGACTGCTTCGCTTTCATCTTTTTCCATCACGCCATTTCCCGTTCTGTACATATTCCCCAAACTGTATTGCGCATGCGGAAGTCCCTGATTGGCTGCTTCTCTGTACCATTTAAATGCTTCGGCTTCGTCTTGTTTTACTCCTGCTCCGATCAGGTACATAATAGCAAGATTGTACTGCGCAAGAACATGTCCTTGACCGGCTGCGACCCTGAACCACCTTACTGACTCTTCTACACTCTTTGGGACACCTTTACCCTCACGATACATGCTTCCAAGGTTGTTCTGAGCAAGCGCATCCCCTTGCTCGGCTGCCTTTATGTACCATTTAGCCGCTTCTACATCTGACTGTTTAACTCCAAGACCGTGTGCATACAGATAACCCAAATAACATTGAGCATTAGCATTCCCCTTTTCCGCACTGCTTCTGAACCAAGTGAAAGCCTCCTCATATCTCATGCTTTCATAACACTCAACACCTTTTTCGCGACATTCTTCTGCGGTCATCAATGCCGTTTGTTCATTAACGACAGTTCCCTCTTTATTAGTGGGCGATGTTATGCCAGGCTTTTGAATTGGCTGTTCGATTTCTAAAGCAGACACCTTGCTAACCAATGAGTTTATTAGTGCGTTCAATGCAGCCTCTCTTTTCTCACCGATGCGCAGATCAACAAAGTCTAAACCACTGAGATCAAAGAGTATTGAATCATCATAATCGGTATCATCTAACCTGATGGGAATGATAGATTTCTTCAGGTATACTGCCGCATCTACCTCCTTGACAGTCCAAGGTGATGTATTGGAATTACCAGAAGAGAAGAATAGGAATACATCAGAGTTCTTGATTGCCTGTACAATTACAGACTTGAAGGCATCCCCACTCATTATGCCGTCTCTATCAATCCACACAGTAAGTCCTCTTTCCTCGAGTTTATCTACTATAGACAACACCTGCTCGCTATCCTTTCTAGAATAAGACACGAATACATTAAATTTATTATCCATCTTGCATGTAAATAGTGTTCGGTAAAAAACATAAGAGTTCTTTGAAAACATTGAAAGTCAGGCAGTTATTGAGGTATATCGAGTCAACCGATTTGAATTTATCTTTGCCAGACAAACGTATCTTCGACAAAGGTTACAATGACTTCAAACCGATGAAGCAGTCCGCATTCAGATCTACTCTGCAAAACCTAACTACAATATTGTCAATGAACTGGATGGTTCTACCAAACAAGTTTGTTTTAATCGTTAAACTTTATAATAACGTCCGGAACTTTTACCGGACAGCAATGTTGCTGCATATATATCGCACAAAAAGATTCACCTCTAAAATCTCTGTATCTTATCCTCGCGAAGTTCCTCTTCTGCAATACGCTTACCCAACAGCCAGTTCCTCGCCACTAATGCAACGTCAACTGTCGCATATGCTTTCGCTCTGGCAATATCAATTATAGTCCTTGTATCATTCAACAGATCACCGGTGCTTGCATTAGAATATCCTGTTCCATCATAGCAATATTTAATGACCGCTAAGATAGTAATATTTATTCAAATGCTGTCATTGAATAAGTTAATATTCGGTCAAGAAACAATTGTATTGGTAATGGTTCAACATATTAGATACAAATCAACGAAAGCAGCAATCACCTTTCCTGGAATTGTGAATGATATCAGAAAGGAACTGCGTATGTCTGACATAGAGTTATTGAGTAGTGAAACCATACGCTTTGCGTGAGTGAAAAATCCGCTAAAAACACGGCGAAACCGGCTTGCAAACTTGATACTTCCTGATACTCTTTTCAGTAACAAATTCGATTCTTACAACCTATTTGTTACTTCCTGCAATTAAATGGAGTAAAAAATCAGTTATACATATGGTTATACACGCTCAGTTATTCATACAATTTCAAGGCATTCGAGTTAAGCATATAATTTGAATAGTAATTTTAGTTGTTTTTATAGAAATTTTATCTATTTTTGTACAAAACTTACGAAATAAGGCTAATTTTAATCAAATTTCGGGTATGATTAGAGAATTTTGGGTAGAAAACTTCTACTCTATCAAAGAAAGACAGACATTGAACTTTGAGGCTAAGGGCAACACAGACTCTTTTGCTTCTGTTATGGTGGATGATAAGGTAAGGCTTAACAAGATTGCTATCCTCTACGGAGC
>JAFVHZ010000285.1 GCA_017474265.1 Bacteroidales bacterium
AAAGGACGTTCATATTCCGTATGTGTAAGCGGCGACTATCTTTGCAAGGATGACAAAGTCCTTTTCATAGACGACTTTCTGGCCAACGGCAATGCCGCCAAAGGTATCATCGACCTTGTAAATCAGGCCGGGGCATCGCTGGAAGGCATGGGCTTCCTCATTGAAAAAGGATTCCAGACCGGAGGCGACGAGCTTAGAGGTCGTGGAATCCACGTCGAGTCTCTGGCCATAATCGACAGTCTTGACAATTGTACCATCAAGCTGAGATAAGCCATGAAAGATAACGGACTCATCTACGCTCTGGAAGAAAGACCGCCTCTGAAAGACACTCTTTTTGCAGCACTGCAGCATCTTCTCGCCATATTCGTAGCCATCATCACCCCGCCTCTCATTGTCGCCGGCGCGCTTGGTCTTGACATACAGACTACGAGTTACCTTGTCTCGATGTCGCTTTTCGTGTCAGGTATAGCGACATTCGTTCAATGCAGGAAAGTCGGACCGGCTGGTTGCGGTCTTCTCTGTGTCCAGGGAACAAGTTTTTCGTTCATCAGTCCTATCATAATGGCCGGCGCCATAGGCGGCCTGCCGGCAATTTTCGGTGCTACGATGGTCGGGGCTCTGGCCGAAGTATTCATCAGCAGGATACTCAAATATGCCATGAAGATCATAACACCTTTGGTGTCCGGCATTGTCGTCACTCTTATCGGCATGAGTCTCATCAAGGTGGGAATCACATCCTGCGGAGGTGGTACGGCGGCCCTCGAGAACGGAACTTTCGGTTCCTTTCAGAACCTTGGAATAGCGGCTCTTGTATTAGTGCTGATCGTGCTGTTCAACAGGAGTTCCAACAGGTATCTCAGAATGGGATCGATCATCATCGGCATAACCATCGGTTATGTCGTATCATATTTCTGCGGGATGGTGGATTTCAGCAACATGCCGGATTACTCGCTCTTCAATGTGCCGCTTCCATTCAAATATGGAGTATCATTCAACTTTTCGGCAATTCTGGCATTTGCCCTCGTGTATGTAATCACGGCGATTGAAGCATACGGAGACATAACGGCAAATTCACTTATATCCGGAGAACCCGTTGAAGGAGAGAAGTTCCTTAAGCGGGCTCAGGGCGGAATTCTTGCTGACGGTGTGAATTCACTTCTGGCAGGAATGCTCAACTCCTTCCCAAACTCGATATTCGCGCAGAACAACGGTATGATCCAACTTACAGGCGTAGCAAGCCGTTATGTCGGCTATTTCATAGCCTTATTCCTCGTGCTGCTGGGATTCTTTCCTATAGTGGGCGTCATATTCTCGTTTATGCCAGACCCGGTGCTCGGAGGGGCCACTCTCCTGATGTTCGGTACGGTAGCCTCGGCAGGAGTGAAGATAATAGCATCTCAGAAGATCGACCGTAAGGCCACTCTGGTCATTGCAATAAGTTTCAGCATGGGACTCGGAGTGGAACTTTATCCTGAGATCCTTACTCAGTTCCCTGAGACGGTAAAGAACATATTCTCATCAGGCATCACTACCGGAGGTCTTGCTGCAATCATCTCAAACATGGTTATCCGCATCAAGGATGAGTAGGTGATAATCACTGCAACCTTGCGTTTTCCTCCTACTTTTCTATTTTAATGATACACCCAGTAATTAAACACAAGTATCATGAAAAGGAAAAGTACATTCAAAGAAATTGTACGGCTCTGGAAGACCGACAAGAGACAGTATGTAAAGAAATCAACATTTGCAGCCTATTGCCTGCATCTGGACAACCATCTCATTCCTGATTTCGGAAACAGGACCACCATCGACGAAGACTCAGTACAGAAATTCGTAATACGCAAACTGGACTCAGGTCTGAGCCAGAAATATGTCAAGGACATGCTGGTGGTCATGAGGATGGTCCTCAGTTTCGGGGACAGACTTGGAATGACCGACTACAAACGCATCCAGGTACGGTTCCCTACCGAAAGAAAGACAGAGGGGATGGAGGTACTGAGCAAAAAGGAGCAGAAGAAGATAATTCATTATATCAAAGGCAATTTCAGTTTCCGCAACCTCGGAATCCTGTTATGCCTCAGTGCAGGACTCAGGATAGGAGAGGTATGCGCCCTCACCTGGGACGACATCGACATCTCGACAGGGATGATCAACGTCACGAAAACCATCCAGAGGATATACATACATGAAGAAGGACGAGGGCACACGGAACTTCACATAGGATCGGCCAAGTCTGTCCATTCCATGAGGAAGATCCCGATGGCAAATGAAATCATGCATATAATAAGGCCCCTGAAAAGGATAGTCAACGGGTCCTATTATATCTTGTCGAACAATGCCAAGCCTATAGAGCCACGGGCTTATAGGAACTATTATCAGAAACTCATGAAGGAAATCGGCATCCCAAGACTAAAGTTCCACGGCCTGCGTCACAGTTTTGCCACCAGATGCATCGAGAGCAAATGCGACTACAAGACCGTGAGCGTACTTCTTGGGCACTCGAACATCAGCACGACCCTCAACCTCTATGTCCATCCCAATGTTGAACAGAAGCAGAAGTGTGTGGAACAGATGTTCAAGACCTTGAGATAGTCAGAAGAAGGCCATTGATCCAAGCCCCGGTTTGAAGTAGACGGATTCAATCCTTAATATTTCTGACAGGCAAGCGTGAGGACAGCCCTTTAGTCGAGCCGCCCGGAGCGCTTGCCCTATAGACAACGGACGTTCAGACAGAAGTGGAACTTCATATCAATACCCTTTGTACTTGTTTTGTTCCAGATAGTGCTTGATATAGTCGAAAGAATCCGACAGGCTTACAATCAGTCTCTGAACATCCCCACCATCTGCTATTTCATTCCACTTCTTTCTCTGCATCACCCTCTGCTCGAAGATTGTTCTTGCCTCTTCCGGCAATTTCTGCACAGCCTGTCTGACGTAATATCCCATCATCGTAAGTTCCTCGTCAGAATCGTCCGCTTGATCGATGGACAGCAACGTCGTATATATACGTTCACGCACAGTATACATCTGAACGTCCACATTCTGAATTACACTTGGAAGTCCTGCAAACTCATTCTGATTTGCATCATCATACGCCTTGTATCTGATACCCAGTTCATTCTTGATCGCCCAACTTATAGCAGTCGCCAAATAGAGTGAATTATACTTGCTCAGTTGCTCCGGAGTCTTGTCCCTGACCAAAACCTGTACTGCTATTACACCGATTGACATCAACTCCTCATACTCCAGATTAAGAACCGAAGGCACATAAAACATCTCTGCTTTCGCCACTTTCCGTACAAGATCGTCATAATTATGAATATTTGACCTTGGCTTATGCCGAGGGCCCTCCGAGGCCAAATATGATTTCAGAGCAATGTCATTACCCTCCGCGTCATATATCCCTACATATCTCGAACGGCCATCGGGATCTCGATTTATCACCTTTTCGGCATATCCTGCAGCCTTAGAGACTACAAGACAATCCTGCGCATCGTAAAAACGCTCCCTGATAACAAGATTCTTGTCATCATATTCTATAGTCTTTCTTACAAACCGGTCATCGCCATAGCAAGTCGGGCTCAAATCAGTCCCAAAACAGGATACACTGACAAGCCTGTTCTTCTCATTATATTCGTATCGGAAACGGGCGACTGAAGTTTTCGGGTTCAGAACCAACGTACTGTCGGCATTACTATATGATACTTCTATCAGGTTCCCTTTCCTGTCAAAACGGTTCTTTTTGCAGAATACTCCTCCTGCAGCATTTTCTGATGACAGATATTCTGTTTCAACAATCCTGTCATGTTCATCATATGCATATTTGAACATATAATAACCCTCCTTATTCAAGACAGGCTTGCCTGCTGCATCAAGATTTGCCTCCATTATTACATTTCCTCGATCATCATACTTATATGTCTTTACTAAAGCAGCACCACACGAGTCAGAGGTAAAATACCTTTCAGTTGCCACATTTCCCTTAGGGTCATATTCAGTGCGACATACAGGATAGCCTTCAGACAAATCCCTGCTCAAGGTTCCGTCCGTAATATGATACGAACGTTTTATCTCTCGGTCATAAGCATCATATTCATAGCGGACTTCAGCATACCCTTCCGGCAGCATAACAGACACTCCGTCTAAAGAATATCGTGCTGAAATTCTATTATCTCTAGAATCATAAGTAAACATTACTTCCGAATAAGATGAAGAATGCGGAGCACCTGTCTGGCCATATAGACTTTCCGACACTATATTGTGACGTCTGTCATAAACCCGAACAATTTCAGCATATCCGTCTCCACCATCAACACGTCGGTTATCATAGTCCCATAGGCTCTGACGTATCCGATTGCCATATTTATCATAATAGCATTTTACAATCGCTATTCCATCATTATCACCTGTCGCATATCCAGCCGCGTCCATATTGGTAAACTCAATAAGATTGCCCTTTTCATCATATCTGGATTGTGTTGCAGAATAGCCGTCATTGCAATAAGAATGTCCTGCATCTTTGCTTATGAAGTGCTTCTTCGACACATTCATATCCTCATCATATTCATAAGATTCGCCTGCAACGCCATCCGAATTATAACAGACCTGACCATACTCATCGATGAAGTTCTTGTATGAAAGTGTATTGTTGACATAACCGTACTTTACTCCGGAAATCTGCTCATTGGAATAGCATCGCTGCAAGTCCGTATCATAATAAACTTCCTGATCAAGCCTGTTATCCGTATAAATATATTCGATCATATGTACCCCGTCCGTATAGACGACAGGACTTCCTTCACAGTCATACGCAGCCTTACTGATGCAATTTCCCGATTCATCATATTTCATCGAGAGTCGATGGTATCCGAAAGATGCCAATGTCGGTTCTCCCTCCTCATTGAAAAAAGTCTGGCTTATCATGCCATGTCTCCCGTAAGCGCACATGATAAGGGAGACACCCTCAGATGAAGTCATTCTTCCTTCAGGATCATACAATCTATACTCTGTAACGTTTCCATACTTATCATAGGCCAGTACAATCTTATGTGCCCCGGATTCCTTAGATGTAACGGGTACATCGTATATACCGAAATATTCAATCTGGACAAGATTGCCATCCGAATCATAACTCATTCTCGAAGATGCATAGCCGTCAGCACAGCAGCACGGACAGCCGTCATGTCCGGCATATTCCGTCTTGACAATATTTCCATTGGAGTCTGCAGTGCTGATGACCATACAATACAACTTCTCGTTATACACAAGGCTGTCGCGCAGATCATAGAAAGATTCCCGACAAAGATTACCATATGAATCATACTCGTACTTGCGGCACGCTATACCATTTCTGTCTGAAATGACATCAAATGATTCAAGGCGTTCATTTATGTGCGTTTCGTATGCCCTGCATCCAAGATAATCAATCCGTATGGGTCTTCCTTTATCATCAAGGGTATATTTATATCCGACCACACCATAGGCATCTGCCACATTATGCATATCATCACCATTATTCTTCTTGAAAATCTTGCCGACAATATGTCCTTCTTCATCCCTGAATAACTTATATCTACGTATCTGCCGGGGCATCTGCCTGACATCGGCCTCAGCAAACATATTATGTGACATTTCTGAGAATGAACTGTATTGTGACCCGCTGTTTCCCGTCAGCATATCTTCCTTGATATCAATCGAATCATATTCATCACCACCCCATAAATGGGTAACAATATGGTGACCTGCCGAATTGAACATATCTGTAGCCAGAAGCCTGTTTCCGCTATAAGTGAACTCCTGGACAGCAGCCCTGTCGACATACTCGGTATTTCCATGATCTACCGGTTGCCCCGAAGAATTGGCATATATGACTCTCTGGAGTTTTCTCCGGGAATACTCGAACGCATAATGGCTGTTACGCCTGTTTATCTCACTCTGGGATAATTCAACAACTCCCTGAGGGATACCGAAACAATCGACATAATCAGCATAATACCGTTCCTTGACCCTATAGTAATCCCATAACAGGAAAACAGACGACAATAAAATCAAGGCCAAAGCACAAAGACACCTCATAATGGTACGCTTCCTGCGCAAGAATCTATCCCACAGCACACTATATTTAACTCCCAGCAACTGCGATACGATCTTTATGAATGCCTGCTCTTTTCCTATCTCATTGATGTTTATGCCCAAGACCTCCGGGATATTTTCCCTTATCACAGGATGGAAACACTCCATCTCAGGATTATCACAAAAAGGAGATCCGGAAACAATGACAGGTATAATCTTATCGGCCTTGCCAGCCTTGATAAACTCCGATATCTCCAGGCCACACCATTCCGACTTTGCCGCAGCAGGGGAACAGATTACAATCAGATATCTTGAAGCCAGCAGTTCTTCACGCAAAATAGACCTGAGCATTCCGGCTCCAATATCTGTCTTGTCCCTGAAAACCGGGGCAATCCTACGCGGAAGTTCCGGGTGTTTTTTACAGATTGCAGATGGTAATCTATAAGATTCCAGTTTATTCTGAATCCACTTTGCATATTTTTCGTCCTCCCTTTTATAACTTATAAAGGCGAAATATTGATAATTATTGTCCATTCTATTCTTAATTGGTTTTCAGAACCCTCTATATGACACGATACTCCGAATTCATACCTTCAAGCAATCTGAAGATTCTGACATGCAGGCCTGCAGTTATCTTATACGCAACATCTGCCGCGAATCTGGCCTGCTGGGCCTTGGCGAAGCGGGCCTGAGCCTCATTCATAAGATCGAAGGTCTTGGCTACATAATTGCCGATACGATGGGATTCGAGACGGAAGCCAGCACGCTTGCGAAGTTCACGCAGAGCCCTTCTGCGGGCAAAAATTCCCGAAGTCTGCCATATTTCAAAGACTTCCTTTGCAAACTCATGAAGGCTCGCGGCAGCGGCAGCCTCGAAACGGGACTCTTTCAAGGCATCATCATATGGAGCCAGAGTCCGGGCAAGTTCCTCCCGCAATGATGCCTCATCGAACACCTCATCCAAGACATGTCTGTTGGCCTTATATGATAAAACATAATCCTGCGATGCGGCACGAAACCCATCGGACAAATCCGTCAGACGGCCGTCAGCATCAGCAGCAAGAAGGCTATCAAGCAGGTCGTAGGCCCTTACCTGATGGCCTAGAGTCCAAGATCCGGCTGCTGCCTTTGAAATGTCATCAGCACACTGTTTCAGAAGTTCTGTCACCTTTCCCATAATAGTTAAATTTTCACAAAGATAATAAATCGTGAAAACTTCATGCTATTGCTCAAATCTTGCATAAATTGTATCTTTGCGCGGCAAAGCCGCGCGGCTTTGTCATCCTGAGCAAAAGCAGGGATATGAATGATAATTATTAATACAATATACTATTATGGACAAGAAAGTTCTACTTATGATCCTCGACGGATGGGGCGAGGGAAGACAGGATGAGTCTAATGTCATCTACACACAGGGAGCACCTTACATCGAAGGACTCCGTAAACAGTATCCTATGGGTACGCTGAAGGCATGCGGCGAGGCTGTAGGTCTTCCTGACGGCCAGATGGGTAACTCGGAGGTAGGTCACCTCAACCTTGGCGCAGGCCGCGTGGTTTATCAGGACCTCGTTAAGATCAACATCGCAGCACGCGAGCACAAGTTCCTCCAGAACCCTGAGATCAAGGCCGCATACGACTATGTAAAGGCAAACAACAAGCAGCTCCACCTCATGGGACTTGCCTCAATGGGCGGCGTGCACAGTTCGCTCGAGCATGTGTACGAGTTCCTCAATGTAGCAAAGGAATATGGTCTTGAGGACGTATATGTACACTGCTTTATGGACGGCCGCGACACAGACCCTAAGAGCGGAAAGGGCTTCGTAGAGGGCCTTGAGGCTGAAATGGCCAAGTCTACAGGAAAGGTGGCGACAGTCTGCGGACGCTTCTACGCAATGGACCGAGACAAGAGATGGGAGCGTGTGAAGGAAGCATATGACATGCTCGTTGATGCAAAGGGCAACTATGCAACTTCAGCGACAGATGCCATCCAGGCTTCATATGATGAGGGTGTGACCGATGAGTTCATCAAGCCTATCGTGCTTACGGACGCAGAGGGCCAGCCTCTTACAAAGATTCAGGAAGGTGACGCGGTGATCTTCTTCAACTTCCGCAACGACCGCGCACGCGAACTCACAGCAGTCCTCACCCAGCAGGACATGCCAGAATTCGGAATGCACACCCTTCCTCTCTACTACTGCTGCCTCACTCCTTATGACGCTTCATTCACAGGAGTACACATCCTCTTCGACAAGGAGAACGTGCAGGAGACTCTCGGCGAAGTGGTTTCAAAGGCAGGAAAGAACCAGCTCCGCATCGCAGAGACCGAGAAGTATGCCCATGTGACCTTCTTCTTCAACGGCGGCGCAGAGTCTCTCTTCGAGAACGAAGACCGTATCCTCGTAAACTCACCTAAGGTTGCAACTTACGACCTCCAGCCTGAGATGAGCGCACCGGAAGTGACCGAGAAACTCGTGGAGGCCATCAACACCGGCCGCAACGACCTCATCATCCTTAACTTCGCAAACGGTGACATGATCGGCCACACTGGCGTATACGAGGCTATCCGCAAGGCAGTTACCGCAGTTGACGGTTGCGTTGAGAAGGTTGTTGAGGCTGCCAAGGCACAGGGCTATGTAGTCCTCATTACCGCAGACCACGGAAACGCTGACTACGCAGTGAACGACGACGGTACACCGAACACAGCCCACTCGCTCAACGATGTTCCTTTCATCGTAGTGAATGCAGGGGACGAAGTGAAGGAAGTGAAGAACGGCAAACTCGCAGACGTGGCTCCTACCATCCTCAAACTGATGGGCATCCCGCAGCCTGCAGCGATGACCGGCGAACCTCTGGTATAAGCAGCCATCAGTCATACGGCATAAGCGCAAAGGCCAAACATCTGGCCTTCAGCACATTACACAAACTGCGTGCTCCCCTTTGGCGGCACGCAGTTTTCATATTACACTGAGAATCAAAGATTTGCGGATTGCGCTTCGGTTTGGAACAACAAAAAAAGAGGAAACTTCTTTCGAAATTTCCTCTTGTGAAATGGAGTGCGGTGGGCGAGACTCGAACTCGCACAGGCTTACGCCCACTACCCCCTCAAAGTAGCGTGTCTACCATTTCACCACCACCGCGTCTTTGATTTGGGATTGCAAAGGTACGACAAAATTTTAAACCTGCAAACTTTTTTGTAAAAATTTTTATTATTTGTAAGAAGATTCCGCGCAACAGTTCGGAATGACGGAAGACAGACGTTCGGAACGACTGAAGATGAAGGTTGAGAACAACATAATGAGAAGAAAGTCCAGGATGGCAGAAAGTTGGCAGGAATTATTGCAGGTCTTGAAATATTTACGTATCTTTGCGCGCTTTTCCTCGGGTAGGAAAACGCAGGTAATCATTTATTTAACTTTTAAAACAGATTCACAATGGCTGTTAAAATTCGTCTTCAGCGCCACGGAAAGAAGAATTTCGCATTCTTCCACATTGTTGTGGCTGATTCACG
>JAFVHZ010000025.1 GCA_017474265.1 Bacteroidales bacterium
AGGCTTTCCGTCAACGATGTATGATGTGCACACCTTGATGGTCTCGAATGTGTCGAGGCAGTCTGACTTCATCATGATGAGGTCGGTCACGCCGCTGATCATCACTGCATATTTGAGAGCCACGAGGTCGAGCCAGCCGCATCTGCGCGGACGTCCTGTCACTGCTCCGAATTCATGGCCTATCCTGCGGAGTTCCTCTCCGGTCTCGTCGAAGAGTTCTGTAGGGAACGGACCGCTGCCGACGCGTGTGCAGTATGCCTTGAAGATTCCGTATACATGTCCTATCTTCTGCGGACTTACTCCGAGTCCTACGCATGCTCCTGAGCATGAAGTGGTAGAAGATGTCACGAACGGATACGAGCCGTAGTCGATGTCGAGCATCGAGCCCTGTGCGCCTTCGGCAAGCATTCCCTTTGTCTTGAGGGTCTCGTTGACATAGTATTCGCAGTCTACGAGTTCGAACTGCTTGAGGTATTCCACTGCCTCCATGAACGCTGCATCTTCTGCATGAGGGTCGCATTCGAAGCCCATCTGGTTGAGGAGGGTTATGTGCCTGTTCTGGAGTCTTGCATACCTGTCAGCGAAATCCGCTGCAAGGATATCGCCTACGCGAAGTCCATGACGGCTTATCTTGTCAGTGTATGTAGGACCGATGCCCTTGAGGGTGGAACCGATCTTGCCTTTTCCCATGGCTGCCTCGTTTGCAGCATCAAGAAGCCTGTGTGTAGGAAGGATCAGGTGAGCCTTTTTCGCGATCACGATGCGCTTTGTAACAGGAATTCCTGTCTTCTCAGCAATGTTTTCGCATTCCCCCTTGAATGTGATAGGGTCAAGTACGACTCCGTTGCCGACGATGTTCATCGCATCGTCTCTGAATATACCTGACGGAACTGATCTGAGCACAAAACTCTTTCCGTCGAAGTGCAGGGAGTGTCCTGCGTTAGGACCGCCCTGGAATCTTGCGACTACAGGATAGTTTCCTGCCAGTACGTCTACTATCTTTCCTTTACCTTCGTCTCCCCATTGGAGGCCGAGTACAACATCTAGTTTCATGATTGTATCTTGTGTTCTTGTTATCTTGATTTAGAATGGAAGGTCGTCGTCCGGCATGTCTTCTGTGATGTTCTTCGGTGCTGCCGGCTGAGGCTGCTGAGGAGCATATGCCGGTTGTGCCGGCTGACTGTATGTCGGCTGTGCCGGCTGCGCAGGAGCCTGATATGTACCCTGCTGGCCTCCCGGATTATCAGATCTCTTGCCGAGAAGTTGAAGTGTGTCGGCAATGATCTCTGTAGTATATCTCTTGTTCCCTGTCTGGTCGTCCCATGAACGGGTACGGATGCGGCCCTCGATATAGAGTTGGGTGCCTTTCCTTACGAACTTCTCCACGACATCGGCCGTATTGCGCCAGGCGACGATGTTGTGCCATTCTGTGTTTTCACGAGTCTCACCGTTGCGGTCCCTGTACCTTTCGGTAGTGGCCAGCGTGAATGTAGCCACTTTTGCATTTCCGGATTGTCCATCAAGGTAACGTACTTCAGGGTCTCTACCAACGTTACCGATCAGCATTGCTTTGTTTAATGACATAATATATAATAAGTTAAGTATTTCTTTTCTGGGATAGGCCCAAAAACTCCGCAAGATAGTGATTATTTCTTATAAAACATCGGACATCCTTTGCAAATCAGGCTTTTTCCCGGTAAAAATCTCATAACCTGTCAGGGCCTGGTAGAGAAGCCATTTCCTGCCGCTTGTATATCGTATCAACGGATTGATGCTGGTCATCCACCTGATCATGTCTTCTGTGAATGACGGGTTCTTATAGTTGGCTTCGAGAATGGCTTTCGGCTTTTCGGGAGTAAGGTCTTCTTCTGCCAGTTCGTCAAGTTGTGGTATAGGGCCCGGGATGTTGTATATGACCATGTCCGCCTCACGGAAACATTCCCTGAAATCGCTCAGGGGTCTGATGCCATTTTCCTTTATCGTCCTGTTCATGCGGACCACTTCCATGCCCAGAGACTCCGCCGCCGCTGCCGCTGCCTTTCCAGCCCCTCCGAGGCCTATGACCAGTGCTTTCAGATGGTTATCGGATTCCTTGTCTGCTTTTTCACTGTCGGTTGTGCCCGGTGATATGCCGGGCAAGAAAAGAACCCCTCCCACTTCGTGGGCCCCTCCCCCTGCGGCCAGGGGGGTAGCACGCTTTTCTCCGCCCGGCATATCCCCGGATAAAGATAGCAACATCTCCTGAAGACATAGTTGCACGCCGAGATAGTCCGAATTATAAGCCTTGATCCCTTCCGGAGTCTTCACAAGCAGGTTGGTCGCCTTGATGACCTTGCATTCCTCCGACAGGATGTCTGCCTTGGCAAAGGCCAGTTCCTTGAACGGGGCTGTGACGTTGATTCCGTCATATCCTTCAAGAAATCTGCTGTATGCCTCTTCAAAATCCGTGGTCTCTATCAGTTCATACGGGTATCTGCCGTCATACCCTGCCTTGAACAGGGCAGGGGAGAGCGAATGTGCAATAGGGTGTCCTATAAGTCCGAATCTTTTCATGAGTTACGTTGTCTTACCGCTTCGAACATCAGGATCGCCGCTGATACGGATACGTTCAGTGAGTCCAGACGTCCGAGCATAGGTATCTTTATATGGGCATCTGCCGCCTTTCGCCATAGATCTGTAAGTCCTGTCGCCTCTGTGCCCATGACGATGGCTGTGCCGCCTTTCATGTCAGTGTCATAATACCACTCCGAATCCTGAAGTTGCGCCGTATATATCTTTATGCCCTTGTCTTTCAGGAATCTGATGGTGTCTTCGGATGATGCAGTAGCGACCGGAACCGTGAACAGGGCGCCGATGCTCGAGCGTATCAGATTCGGATTATACAGGTCTGTCAGAGGGTCGCATACGATCACGGCATCGACTCCGGAAGCATCGGCGCTCCTGAGGACTGCGCCGAGGTTTCCCGGCTTCTCTACAGATTCCAGGACCACCACAAGAGGGTTCTCTTTGAGCCTGAGTCCGGTAAGACTTGTTTCCTTGCATCTGAGTTCGGCAATCACTCCTTCCGTTCCGCCCCTGTATGCTACCTTGTCGTACAGTTGACGCGATATCTCTATGATCGGGCATGTCATGCCGGTGAAATTCTCTTCAATCGCTCCAAGTATCTTGTCAAGGTCTTTTTCCGTCAGGATGTCGCGGCATATGAACAGGGTGTAAGGCTCGAATTCCGCCTCGATGCAGTGGATCAGTTCACGTCTGCCTTCCACAACGAAAAGCCCCTTCTTTCTTCTTTCCTTTGATTTTTCCTGCAGCGCCAGCAATTCCTTGATTTTCGGATTCTGTGCAGATGTTACGGTCTCGATTCTCATGTTTCAATGAATTGGCCTGTAAAAGTAGGCAAATTAATACTTCTTGGCAAGATAGTCGGCGAAGAAGTAGTCATATATCCTGTATGTCCCGTCTTCACACGTTACTATGTCATTTTTCAGAAGCGGCTTCAATGCGGCCTGGACGGAACTTGCGGACGCAAGACCATGTCTTTTTATAAAATCTGCAGAAGTGATTCCTGATGCCGTTCCGTCTTTTGCTATGGCATATAGCAGTTGTTTCTGTTTCGGAGCCAAAGAATACAATATAGCCTGATATCTGTCCTCTTGCGCCAGAATGATGTTTTCCCAGGCGATGTCGATATATTCAGTCGTACACAAGAGGCCTTTTTCTGTCAGTGCAAACAATTCGTTCATCATCATCTGCATGTACCATGTGCATCCGTCGAACATTCTGTAAATGATTTCAGCGGTGGTTTTGTCCAGAAACTTTCCTCTTTCTGCAAATAAACGGCCGGCGAACTCAATGTATGTTTCCATCGGAATCGGTTTGAGGCTCTGGTTCATTACGCTTTGGAAGAAAGGTTTCGCCGGTGAGTAGAAGATGTCCGTCATGATATGCCTTTTGCTACCGCAGAAGATGAATGATGTGCGTGAACACTGTTGCACAAGCGTCCTGATGAAGGCTTCAGCCGTTGTTTCGGGATACTCTCTTATCTGCTGGAACTCATCGATCGCCAGAATGCAAGGCCTGCCGGAGGCTTCCATGTATTCGAAAGCCTCCTTTATGGTTTTGTCGGGGTGGTCAATGTCTCCGATTCCTATATCGAATGATGGTTCGCCGGAAATGGAGTCTATCCTGAACCCTATCCTTAATGATTTAAGGAATGAGAAGAATCTTTCATGCCATGCATTTTCCGGCCTGATGGCTTTAACAATACTTTCAGACAGTGCCTTTGCAAATTCGCATAGGTTCTTTGTTGCGTAGATGTCAACATATACTGTCGTGTATCTGTCCTTGATGGCAGGTCTGGAGAATGCATGATGAATCAATCCGCTTTTTCCCAGACGCCTAGGTGAGATGATGGCTACATTCCTGCCGTTGACAATGTGTTTTATAAGTGTCTCGGTGTCTCTCTCACGGTCGCAGAAATAATGTTCTCCTGCGTATCTTCCCGTAAAAAACGGATTTATGATCTTATCTTTTTCCATGACGCGCTCATTTTATTGCAAATATAATTATTATATTTATAATAAAACGGGTCTGTCGAAATTTATTCGTACCAGGTCTTGTATAAAAGATAATGTTCGGCGTTGGCGTGGGCCTTGGCCTTGATGGCCTCGGAGCCGTCCTTGATCTTTCTTGCCGGGATGCCGGCCCAGACTCCTGGTTCAAGTGTCTGATTTGCAGGGACTACGGCGCCGGCCGCGATGATGGTGCCGTCAGGGATGACGGTGTTGTCCATGACGATCGCGCCCATTCCGATTATGACGTCATTGCCGATGATGCACCCGTGCACGTTCGCTCCGTGGCCTATGGAAACGTCGTCGCCGATTATGCATTCCGACTGCTTATATGTCGCATGAAGGACCGCATTGTCCTGAATGTTCACGCGGTCGCCGATGTGTATCGCACCGACATCGCCGCGAAGTACCGCTCCATACCAGATGCTGCAGTCATCACCGATCTCCACCGTCACGAGTATCGTCGCCGTCTCCGCCAGAAACGCGCACTCGCATATGACGGGCATGTCACCCTTGAGTTCCTTGATTATAGCCATAAATATATAAGGCCTGACGTGTATCCGTCAGACCT
>JAFVHZ010000286.1 GCA_017474265.1 Bacteroidales bacterium
AACGTCACTTCGCTCTGAAGCGGCTATACATTTTTCTTTCGTTTGGTAATCTACCGTTTGTAAGCCTTTCATTAACGTAGGAATAGGTTTCATTGCCTATCAGTACGATGGTTCCGTCTTCAACGGCACCCAGAAGGGCATCCTGCTGAGACTTGTTGAAACGATGGATCTCATCAATAAAGAGGATCGGCGAAAGTCCGTTGGAAAACAGGGAATTGGACCGGGCCTTGTCTATGACGTCTCTGACATCCTTTACACCTGCACTGACAGCGGAAAGGGTGAAGAATTCCCTTTTGAGGGATTGCGCGACAATTCGTGACAGAGTGGTCTTTCCTACGCCAGGAGGGCCCCACAGGATGAATGAAGAAAGATTACCACTTTCTATCATATTGCGCAGTATACAGCCCTGTCCGACGAGATGCTTCTGACCGACATAACCATCAAGATCATGAGGGCGCATCCTTTCAGGCAGGGGTGCCAGCATTCTGCTTTTTCCTATATTGTCATCCATTCCTGTCATGACCGGACTACTGGATTTCCTTTCCGAACACCCAGCGCTTCTTGTGCTGCTCTCTCTCGAACGGAGTCCACATTGCCTGGACCTTGGCATTGGTTTCAAGGTTTGCATTTGTCTCAGCATACTTGAAACCCATCTTCTTGTATGTCTGGAAGAGGTCTACGAAAAGCAGGGCGTTGATACCTTTGTTCTGCCAGTCAGGACGTACACCGATGAGAAGCATATCGAGTGTATCAGGCTTCTTCCAGTACATGCTCTTCAGGAGATGCCACCAACCGAACGGAAGAATCTCTCCGTTACACTTCTGAAGGGCCTCCGCCATTGACGGAATGGTCACTCCCGCTGCAATGAGATTACCTTCAGCATCCTCGATGAATGTAAGCATCTTCATATCTACAAGTCCGAGATATACATCCACATACTGATCTATCTGCTTTGGCGAAAGCAGTGAATATCCGTACAATACACAATATGTCTGATTGATGAGGTCGAACAGTTTATGACCGTATTTTTCGGTACGTATCTGCTTTTTGGTCAGTTTTCTCACCTTCAGATTGTACCTGTCCTTTATGATTTCAGCATACTTTACATGTTTCTCAGGGAGTTCCTGTGGGATCGTGATCCTGTATTCCACCCAACCGGTCTCCTTTACATATCCATGCTTCTTCATATGCTCAGGATAGTACGGGTGATTGTAGATCAGAGCCATTGTACTCACCCTGTCAAAGCCTTCTACAAGCATTCCTTCAGGATCAAAGTCAGTAAAACCGAGAGGGCCTACTATCTGAGTCGTTCCATGTGCCTTTCCGAAAGCCACGACAGCATCAAGGAGTGCCTTGGACACCTCCAGATCATCGATGAAATCTATCCAGCCGAAACGGACCTGATTCACTTTCCACGCCTCATTAGCCTTATGATTGACGATTGCCGCAACTCTTCCCACGACTTCATCGCCTCTGTATGCGAGGTAGAATTCCGCATCACAGAAATCGAAGGCACCATTCTTCTCCTTATCAAAAGTATTCAAATCATCAAAAGGCATGCTTGGAACATAGTATGGATTGCCTTTGTATAGTTTGTTTGCGAATCTTGCAAAAATCTTGAATTCACGTTTAGTCCTGACTGTTCTTATAGAAACTGACATATCATTAATTGATTTAGGTTAGTACAGCCGACAAAGTTATTAAAAAATCTCGCATTCTCCCTTATTTTTGTTAAATTCGCATCCGGTATGCCTTAAAAAACTATGTCTGCGGATTATTTGAAAATATTGACCGTGCTGTTGATGACGGTATCATGTGCAGGAAAGATCTCGGCTCAGGACAATTCCATCGGCATGTCATATACATTCAGTTGCATTGGTCTCTGCTATGAAAGGGACATCCGTCAGGACACGTTCATAGATCTGTCACTGAAGGCTGAAACAGGAGAAATACTGCTTGACAGAGCCACTGCTCCAGGGATATCAGCGTCATTCACCTGGAACACCATACTAGGCAGCAGAGAGTTGAATGAGACAGACAGGATAGATTTCTTTGCCGGTCCCGGAGTGCATGTCGGATGGTCGCAGGATTTCAGGAAGGGCAAAGGTATCAACTTCGGACTGAAAGGAAGCGTCGGACTGAGATTCAGATTTGCAAGAAATGCAGAAATATCCCTATGCGTTTCACCTGTCATAGGTATACATATGACTATGCAGAAGGAGGGCATGAGGATGGAATATTACAGGTACGGACTACTGAACACAATAATCCCTGAAGCAGGGATCAGATATCGTTTTTAATACATGAGGAAATACTTGTGCATACTGATATTCTTCTTCGCCGCAGCGTCTTCGGCCCGGGCGGAAGTCAAGGATTTCCCACGCCTGACCTATGGATTGGAATGGGGATATGTCGGTGTCTTTCATTCCGGATACCATTACAACTTCTTTGCTCCGGAGGGATTCCGTCTCAACCCAAGTGGCAATTCCCTGACATTCTGCAGCAACGCAGAAGCATATCTTCATGTCGGATATAATCTGAATAAAAACTGGAACATATCGTTCTACGGAGGCATCGCAGGAGTCGAAGACTACGATCGTGTCGTCCCTCTATCCTTCAGAGGTACAAGATATTTCGGAGATGACCCGATGGCTGACCGATACTTTGCCTTCCTTGACCTGGGAAGTGGAATCGTCATCAAACCGAATCCGCAAGAGATTCTTGTCGGAAAGATTGGCGGGGGATACAGATACTCTCTGAGCAGAAAAGTTAAACTTGACTTTATAGTAAGTCTGCGGACTACCTACACCCATCCGCAGATAGATTATTACGGTGAAAAGATACCATACGACAGAATAAACAGAAACAATGCATATGTCAGTGCCGTTTCATTTGACATAGCGCTGACATTCTAACAGAACCTGATATGGAAAACACATTTTACAAGAAAGGGGACGAATTATACAGTTCCGGAAGGCGATACTCTGTCGTCACCTGCATAAAGAACTCATGGTACAGCGAGGTCTATAAGATAGAGAGGCTGTCGGACAATCGGGTTTTCCTGCTGAAGATACTGAAGGTCAGTAAGATGAGCCGGAACCTGATTACTGATGGCAAACCATCCGTAATCAGGTATCTTGACACATCAAACATTGCGAGGGAATTATCCGTCTTCGACTGGGGTATTCTTGATAATGACCACTATTTCATCATTTCCAGGTATTTCACCAAGGGGCTTCTGTCGGACCGCCTGCGACAAGGCTCTCTGAAACTTGCCACCGCAGTAGATATAGTGCTTGACCTTGCTAAGAAACTGTCCTCACTTCAGGCATACGACCCTGTGACAATGCAGATCAGGCAGATGAGGCATGGAGATGTGTCACCGGAAAACATCATGTATGATTTTGATGAGAAAGGCGATTACCGCACATATCTGATCGATCTGGAACATATTTCATTCATAGCGGACGACAAGCATGATGCAGTTCTCGCTCCTGAAGTCAGGTGGATTGACCATAAACACTGTGCGCCTGAGGTCTTTAAGGCTGAGCCAGTCAGCACTTCTGATGTGTTTTCTTTAGGAATTGTCTTCTATGAATGCTGTTTCGGAGAATATCCGTTCCCGTATAATGATGAAGAATACAGGAAAAGACTTGAAGAGACCGGTGAAAACGTCGATTTCAGATATCTGACCGACATCATGTCCAAGACGCCATATTATCTGAGTCTTAACCATTGCGGCGGAATGGCAGGCCTGATCATCAGACTTATATCGCACATGCTGGAATTCGATCCCGGCAAGCGATTCAACCTCGCTGCCGTCATCACCCAACTGAATATCCTGAGACAGGTCCTGAAGGTACATAAATGCGAACTGAACGATGAAAGTTGCTTTGAAGACGGTATCCTCGATACATACAGAAGGATAACCCGGGAGCAGACAGATACTTTCACCCTGCATGAAGACAGGATAAGAATGGAGTTTGAACATGACATGGGCTGTTACTACAAGTCTGATGAAGATGACGACTTCCTGAAGATGCTGAAGGAGGACTTCGGTCTTGAAGAGACCTCAGATGATGAAAAGGATGATAAGACTCCTGAAATAGATGAGAAGGAAGAAAGTGATATTACCAATCCCGAACTGGGATATCGCCCTCTGATCAGACGACCTGCGAAAAATGCCGGAGGATTCAAGGACGTGGCCGGAATGGACGAACTGAAGGACAGGGTGAAAAAGAAGATCCTTTTCTTCCTGGCAAATCCGGACCTTGCGGAACAGTACAAGATAGCATATCCGAACGGAATGCTTCTGTATGGTCCTCCTGGCTGTGGAAAGACATTCTTTGCAGAAAAATTTGCCGAAGAAAGCGGGTTTGCATTTGCTCTGATAAAGGCATCTGACCTCGGTTCGACATACATTCACGGCACACAGGGAAAGATAAACGAACTGTTCAAGGAAGCCAAGGCAAAGGCTCCTTGCATCATCTGCATGGATGAGTTCGACGCATTCGCACCCGACAGGGCCAAGGTCACAAACAGTCATTTTTCAGGAGAGGTCAATGAATTCCTTTCGCAATTGAACAATTGCGGCAAGAACCGCATCTTCATCATTGCGACCACCAACAACCCGGAAGGAATTGATCCGGCCGTTCTGCGTTCAGGACGACTTGAGCATAAGATTTATATACCGGCCCCAGACTTCGAGGCAAGAAAGGCTGTCATCAAGATGGAAGTACTCAAGCGTCCTTGCACCGACAGCATCGATTTCGACCGACTTGCAGAACTCACGGATGGTTATGTCACCAGCGACCTTTCGCTCATCGTCAATGATGCAGCCATGAATGCGGCATATGCAAGAGTCATGATAACTCAGGCACTGCTCGAAGAATCGATCGCTACCTACCGTCCGTCAATATCTGCACAGATACTTAAACAGCATGAAGAAATCCGCAAGAGGATGGAATCTGACGGAAAAGATGGAAACTCATCAAGAATAGGATTTAAATAACATACAAACATGGCAATAAGACTTAATCTTCAGAAGACGGAACGGATACTGTTCTGCGGCAGCAAATGGTGGGGAGATCCCGATATGCCGGAAAACATGCAATATCCTACGATAGAGGCAGTCGATGAGGACGGAGAGAAGATGGATTATCCTCTGACCTTCATCTGTCAGATAAATTGCGAGGATATGGCCCCATTTGACAAGGAGGGGAAACTTCCGCACGAAGGAATGCTCTATTTCTTCGGAGCCATCGATGAGTACCTCGGATATGGAAGTCCGGTGGAAAACGCAGTCGGGGAGTGGCCTAAGGGGCATTTCGTGGTCAAATATGCAAAGTCCATCAACTTCGAGACTTTCCAGAGTTGCATTCTGGTAGATGATGAGGACCAGTCTCTGACAGAACCTGAACTTGAAATCACTTTCTCCGAATGTGAAGATGGTGCTGAAGGACATCTTATGCTTGCCTGTGGCGATCACGATGCCACGGGCATGGTGCATCTTTTAAGGCTTGTCAGTGACGAAAAGATCGGACTCCTTTTCAATGACGGAGCCGCATTGGACGTCATGATCAAGGAGTCCGACCTTAAGTATGGAAACTGGAAGAAGGCCAAGGCCTTCCTCCGTCAGAATCAGTTGTAATATCTTCCTACACCCTTACCGAAAGAAAAGGAGATTCCGAAAGAAACGTTTGTGTTCAGCCTGTTGATAGGAATGAACTGAGGAGTCACATTGATAAGTGATGTGAAGGAATCAACTCCTACATAAAAGCAGAATCCGGGAGCATGGAGGTTAAGGACACCACCCGCTGAAGTTCCGAAATCTGAGATGGCTGCGCTGACTGAAGCACTGAGCCAGTTGACAGGGGCGATGTTTGCGGAAAGACGTCCTTCCGTCCATGAATACTTACCGTCAACACGATGAGTCGCAAGCAAGCCGAAGGTGAGTCTGTCATAGAAAGGCATTCTTGCTTCAATACCTGCATGTATAGTGGCAGCCAATGCACTGGACTTCTTCAACTTGTCATCGACCTTCTCCAAGGTAAACATGTCAAGAAGTTCTTCGCCAAGATTTTCGAACTGGTCGCCGATCGTATTATTGCTGTCAGGATCTGTACTTATGGTGCCGAATCCGTCGAAAGTAACCTTTCCTTCCGGAGCCTGCATCATTGTCGTATTATTCCATGAAATGAAACCAAGGTCGGTAACAGAAAGTGAGGCTGTCAGGAAGTCAAGGAAATCTGCAGTTGCACCGAGATCCACTGCAAAGCCGATGTTAGGTGTAAGAAATTCCTGAATGTTCTCTGGCATAATGATTTCTTCAAAATCTACAAGATTGCTGCCAGGCTGTGTACCGATAGTCATCGGGAAACTGATCATTGCGTCTCCATGTGACTGGATGGCCCACTGCTCACCGCTCATTGTAAGATTCATCTTATCGATCATCACATTGGCACGTGCAGCACCCATAAGAAGTTTGACACGACCTCCGACATTGATCCAGTCAAGAATAGGACGAGAATATCCGTATGCGAGTTCAAGTCTGGCATCCGCCCTTACTCCAGCACCGGCTATATCCCATGAGTTGGCACCTTTCGAACGTCCTTCCTTGATAAAGCCGAAGAGGCTCTTTGGAAGGGCAGCACGAGCGTCAGCCCTTAAGGAGAGATCAACCGTATGGAAAGCCTTGCCTGTGCGGAATCCGAACGCAAGAATACTTGCATTGACATTAAGGTTCATCTGATTGGTCTTGTTCAATTTCTTCATGAAATCGTCGCTGTTGACAGAACTGTTCAGGAAAGTTGTCAGTCCATCAGAAGTTGGGTAGAGAAAGGTTGACAAACCGAGGTTGGATTCGACTCCAAGGCCAAGATTTCCCAATGCAGGGAAAGCAAAGAAGCCACGCTCAGGAGCCATAGCAGGATTCATCTTATATTTGAATGTGTATCCATCGTTAAAATATGCAGTTCTGAGATTCTGCTGAGCCGATGCTGCTACTGAAATGAGGAGCAGTGTCAATATCGAAAATATTATCTTTTTCATAAGTCCCGTTTTATCAGTTTTCAGATGCAGTGCCAAATGTGAATCCATCAGGAAGAGTAAGCACGAGGTTCTTCAGTTCAAGTCCTTGATTCTTATTGAGACTCACGCCTTGATATTCTGCAGAAGCAGCGTTTGCTTTAAGATTAAGCCTCAGACCGTCAAGTTCCAGTACATCTGATGAATTTGTCAGTAGGAGAGTAAGGGCTGTCTCAACCGGAGAAACATGGCTTCCGGCAGCAATGGTCTTGTCGATCGTGAGATTCAAGCCACTGAGAACATTTCCTTCGCTGTCAAGTCCTGATGCTGATATCGTGAATTCAGCAGGAATGGAGTTGACTATTACTAGACTGAGTCCGGCAGATTTCAGACCACCTTCAAAACTGAGATTCAGATCCTTTACGTCATGGTTGAAGTCAAGGCTAAGATTCTCACCGAATGAAAGAGGAGCGACAAACCCGTAATCGACCGACACATCCAGACCGTCATCCGGAGAAACCCTTATGAATTCTTCTTCAGTTACGACTGCGACATCTGAAAGTTCAATGAGATCAGGAATGCTGGTAAAGAATTCGCCTATCTGCGGCTTCACATCATATATACCTTCGCCTGTAACATTTTCAATTTCTCTTCTAGAAATCACAATGCTGTTGTTCTGGCCGGATGCAATTGAATATGGTCCAAGAGGAATATTTACCTGCTGCCGGCCTTCAGAATAAGATGTGATACCGGCAGAGAGGGTAAACGGAAGCGGAGTACCGTTATATATGTCAAGCCACAACTGCGGATTGTATAGATCTATGCATACATCATTTCCGTTCAAGAAATCAGGAATCTCATTGATAGCAAAAGAAGTGTCTTCTATGTCAACCTTAACATCGAGCATCACTTCCGCATAATCTACCTTAAAGTCATGGAGTGCAGCAGTCACGTCAAGATTTACAATAGACGGAATTACCTGATAGTCTGAGGTTTTGATATATATGTCACCCTCAAATTCCAGATGGTCGATATATGATATTCTGGATTCAGCGACAGAATTCTTCGGGAACACCAAAGCATCAACCATAAAACTGCAGTCATATGGCGCCGTTGCAGATATCTTGAGATCCTTCTTGAATGTGATTGTCTGCTCTGTTACCTTATAGTCATCATTTTCGCAAGGCACAAGGACAATGTCTTCGGAGAAGGTCACTGTAAATCCTTCTCTGACATATACGGCTCCGGCAGGAACTGTGAAATGAATGGACATCTGCTCCTGATCCTGTTCGAAAACGATGGTACGAATGTCCTTGATTTCATCAGGCAAGTCTTCATCGATTTCTATATCCATAGCAAAAGTCAAAGGTTTCCCGTATGTCTCCTGATATGAAATAACTCTTTCAGTAACGCCAGGCTCCATACCGGCCAATGCTCCTGTATGGAAATTTACGGTTGTAGCCTGAAAATCATAGTTACCTATTCCAAATTCAGGAATACTATTTTCCACATTGATCTTCTCGCCAGAAAATCTAAGCGAATAATTGCCGTCCTGATCTGTAGAAATCAGAGAATTCTCTTCATCTTCTTCGATGAGAAGAATCTTGTCAAGAGTTATCTTCTCTATGTTTCCCACAGGCAGACATGCGTCAGGAAGCACAGTCATTTCCATGTCTACTCCGTTGCTCAGGTCATACTCCTCATTGACACATGAGGCCATGGCCATTAACAACATCAGCATGGATGAACATTTGATAAAACGTTTACACATGATTATTAAAGATTTTGGTTAGAAATTTTCACGATGATTCTAACAACAAATATATACATAATATAATTCTAATCAAAAAATCCCAATCAATTTTAGATTGCATACAAGTGATTTGAATTAAAAACAATATATTTGTAAGTACTAAAACCTGAAAGATGAATAAGAATTACCCGATTTACAAGACCACCTTCATAGACGACATGCGTTCGCTCGTAGAGGAGGCGGCTCAGAATTTTCCCGACCATATAGCGATCTCCTACAAGGAGAACTATTGGGACAAGGAGGTCAGGAAAGTCACATTCTCCCAATGGCGCGTCGATGTGCGAAACCTTGGTACATCACTCATTTCCAAAGGACTACGTGAAGAAAACATTGCGATTATAGGTGAAAATTCATACGGCTGGTGCTGCTCGTTTTTCGCTGTCATGGCCATTGGCTCTGTAACAGTACCTGTAGACAAAGAACTGCCATTGGAAGACATAGACGGCATCATAACCACTACAGGATGCAAGGCCGTTATCTTCGGTAAGGCCTCTGAGGGCAAGATCAAGGAACTGCTGCAGAACGGAGGACTCCGGACTGTAGATACTCTCATATCTGTAGCATCTGACTCAGGATTGGATGCAGTGATTACAGCAGATAAGGAACTCACTTCACTCAGGATACTGCAGAAAAAGGGCGAAGAACTCTTCAATGGCGGAGACAATTCATACTAAGATTACAAGATCGATGTAAACAGACTCGCTTCAATCGTCTTTACGTCAGGTACTACCGGAAAAGGCAAGGGTGTAATGCTCTCTCAGGCCAACATCGGCCTTGACATGACTCTCGGAATGTACAATTTCGACATTACCCGCAAGACCCTGCATGTCCTTCCTCCGCACCACACATTCGGATCGACAGTCAATTATGTCGGTCACCTTTCGCAAGGGTGCGAAGTCTATATATCGAGCGGCATCAAGCATGTCAGTGACGAGATCAGGGAACAGAAGCCGACCCATCTCATTCTTGTTCCAGCGTTCCTTGAAGTGATGAACAGAAAGATCTGGACCACAGCGCGAAAGACCGGAAAGGAAGGGCTCCTGAAGATGATGATGAAAGTCAGCGACCTCCTCAGGAAAGTCGGCATAGAC
>JAFVHZ010000287.1 GCA_017474265.1 Bacteroidales bacterium
CTGGCGGTCCTGCCGCTTGCTGCCGCAAGTCTGATCAATGACGAGATACATGTGACTGCTATCACGGGGTCGACCGGTGCGGGCAAGAAGCCTGTAGAGACGACTCATTTCAGTTATCGCAGTGACAATATTTCGATATACAAACTGTTTGCTCATCAGCACCTTGCGGAGATCAGGCAGAATCTTGCGAGGGTGCTGGAGCATGCCAATTCCATCAATCAGACAGACCAATCATCACACGCGAGCAATGTAACGGCAGAACCGAAAGTGAATTTTGTGCCGCTTAGGGGGGATTTTGCGAGGGGAATATTTGCTAGTGTGTATACCAGGGCGGTCGAGGGAATGACTGAGGCAGATTATCGCAGGCTTTATGAAGGGTATTACACGGAGTCTCCGTTTGTATTCCATAGTGATGAGGGGATTTCGATGAAGGAGGTCGTGAACACGAACAAGGCTCTGGTACATGTGGAACTGCATGACGGGTATGTCCATATCGCGTCATGCATAGACAATCTGGTGAAGGGTGCTGCGGGACAGGCGGTGCAGAACATGAACCTTATGTTCGGACTGCCGGAAGACACCGGCCTTCACCTCAAACCATCTGCTTTTTAGGTTGTCCGGTATCAGCGGGAGGTGGCTTGAAAACTAAATCCCTCCCACTGCTTCGCAGCGGGTCCCTCCCGCTCACGAGGGCCGCGGGCGGCCACGGTTTTCAAACCACCTCCCGCTGATACACCAAAGGACAAAGGCAGAAGCCATTCAGGCGAAGAACTTCAAAGTGAAATGAGGGACACGCCACATACCTGATTGATAGAAGATTATGAATTTATTTGAAGTATATAAACTGTGGAACATCGAGCCGGTACGAGGACTCGATACCACTTTGTGGGATAAGGAAGGAGAGGTGTATACGGACCTTTATGGCGGGCATGCCGTGATTTCGGTGGGACATTGTCATCCTCATTATGTGAAGACTCTCTCCGAGCAGATCGGAAAGTTGGGATTCTATTCCAATGCGGTACAGAATTCTCTGCAGAAGGACCTTGCGACGCGCCTTGGAAAGGCCTGCGGATATGACGATTATTCCCTGTTCCTTTGCAACAGTGGGGCTGAGGCTAATGAGAATGCTCTCAAAGTGGCATCGTTCCATACAGGCAAGGCCAAGGTGCTGGCATTCAGGAAGGCATTCCACGGAAGAACTTCCGGTGCGGTAGCAGCAACTGACAATCCTAAGATACAGGCTCCTTTCAATGCGACACAGAACATCGTCTTCGTCCCTCTGAATGACCTGGAGGCCGTGGATGCAGAACTTGCACGTGGAGGATTTGCCGCAGTCATCATCGAGGGCATCCAGGGAGTGGCCGGAATCTATGAGCCTACAGCAGAGTTCATGCACGGATTGCGTGCCCTATGCGACAGATACGGTTGTGTCCTGATTCTGGACGAGATTCAGTCAGGTTACGGACGCACCGGAAAATTCTTTGCACATCAGCACCACGGGGTACGTGCAGACATCATCACTACGGCCAAGGGAATGGGCAACGGCTTCCCTATCGGAGGTGTTCTGATAAGCCCTTCTATAAAAGCGACATACGGCATGCTCGGCACGACTTTCGGAGGCAACCACCTTGCCTGCACTGCCGCCCTCGCAGTTCTGGACATCATTGAAAATGAACACCTTGTAGATAATGCTGCGAAGATAGGAAGGTTCTTTGCAGATGCATTTGCCGGAGACAAGGCCATAAAGGAATACAGAGGGAAGGGACTGATGATCGGTATGGAACTGAAGGATGAATACGTCGGGCTCCGCGACAGGCTTCTATTCGAAAGGCATTTCTTCACAGGAGCGGCAGGTGCCCAGGTCATCCGCCTCCTCCCTTCACTCACCATCTCTCAGGAGACTGCAGAATCATTCGTTAACGCATGGAAGGAACTGACAAAATGAGACATTTCACATCAATAAAGCAGTTAGGCAACCTGCAGGACGCACTTGCTGCAGCAAAATATGTAAAGGAGCATCCGTTCGCCGACCAGGAACTCGGCAGGAACAGGACTCTCCTGATGATTTTCTTCAATTCGAGTCTG
This sequence comes from Bacteroidales bacterium, assembly GCA_017474265.1. Taxonomy (GTDB): domain Bacteria; phylum Bacteroidota; class Bacteroidia; order Bacteroidales; family UBA932; genus Cryptobacteroides. The sequence continues at coordinate 2,086 of JAFVHZ010000287.1, forward strand.
CGTACAAGACTGAGCACACAGAAGGCTGCAATGAATCTCGGAATGAATGTCATCGTGCTTGATGTCAACCAGGGTGCATGGAAACTGGAGACAGAACGCGGAGTCATCATGGACAGCGACAAGCCGGAACATCTTCTGGAGGCAATCCCGGTCATGGGATGCTATTGCGATGTGATCGGAGTACGTGCCTTCGCCAAGTTCGAGAGCAAGGAAGATGATTACAACGAAGTGATCGTCAATCAGTTCATAAAACATTCAGGAAAACCCGTGTTCAGTATGGAGGCAGCGACAAGACATCCCCTCCAGACATTCGCCGACCTGATCACCATCGAGGAATACAAGAAGACAGAGAAACCGAAGATAGTCATGACTTGGGCACCGCATCCGAAGGCCCTCCCTCAGGCTGTGCCTAATTCATTTGCCGAAGGCATCAACATGACTGACTATGAGTTCGTCATAACCCATCCTCATGGCTACGAACTTGATCCGGCATTCGTCGGAAGGGCACGCATAGAATACGACCAGCGTAAGGCCTTCGAGGGCGCAGACTTCATATATGCGAAGAACTGGTCTGCATATACCTGTGACAATTACGGCAAAGTCCTATGCACGGACCGAGACTGGACTGTGGATGCGGAGAAGATGGCGTTGACAAACAACGCATACTTCATGCATTGTCTCCCTGTGCGCAGGAACATGATCGTGACTGACGATGTGATCGAAAGTCCTCAGTCGATCGTGATTCCGGAGGCCGCCAACCGTGTCGTATCAGCACAGACGGTCTTGAAGGAGATACTGCGTAACCTATAAATTATTATCAATCAAGCACTTGCTTAAAGTGCGTGTCGCCAAAGGGGAGCACGCAGATTACATAAGATACTGAATATCAACAGAGTACAAAACACAGCAAATGATCAAGGTAGTCAAGATAGGAGGAAATGTGGTAGACAATCCCGAACTTCTTAGGCAGTTCGTCAAGGATTTCGCCGCCATGCCCGGAATGAAGATCCTGGTACATGGAGGAGGAGTGATGGCGAGTCAGATGCAGAAGGCTATGGGTATGACGCCACTCATGGTGGAAGGAAGGAGGGTGACCGACGAAGAGACGCTGAAAGTGGTGACCATGGTGTATGCCGGGTGGTGCAACAAGAACATCACGGCACTCCTGCAGGCCGAGGGCTGCAATGCGATAGGTCTCACCGGCGCGGACGGGAACGCCATCGCTGCACGGAAAAGGCCTCCGGTAGAAGTCGGAATGAGCAGAGAAGCGGCGGAAGCATTGATGGACAAGACCTCGGTGACTGAAAAAGAAGAGGGTAAATGGATGGTGGATTACGGATTTGTCGGAGATGTAAATGCAGAAAGCGTCAACGCCGGATTCATATATTCGCTTCTTGAAAGAGGGATCGTGCCGGTATTCAACGCCATTAATCACGACGGGAATGGCAACCTGTTAAACACCAATGCCGACACGATAGCATCATCTGTTGCAATCGCAATGGCCGGATACAGATACCGTTCACCCAAAGACGTGTGCTGCAGATGCGAAGAATGCACTCATTGCAGTGATGATGGAAGACTTACACATGAAACGGAACTGATCTACTGCTTTGAGAAGGACGGGGTCCTTTATGACAAGGATGACGACTCAAGCGTGATACCGGAAATCGGACGCGATCTCTTTACATCACTCCGGGAAGAAGGAAGAGTGGCGGATGGTATGATTCCGAAACTGACCAACTCATTCAAGGCTATCGACAGCGGAGTTGCAAGAGTGATCATCAAGCATGCCCGCAACCTGCTCAACAGTAAAGGAACCATTCTTATATGACAGAAAAGGAATACATACAGAGTCTGACTGACGAATCAGTGGCATTGCTGAAGGAAATGATTGCTGTCCCATCCCCGTCCTTCAGCGAGGACGCTGTCTGCACCCATATATGCAACTGGCTCACAGACAAGCAGATCAGTCACGAAAGAATCGGCAATAACATCATCGCCGAGCATATCATAGACTCAGACCGGCCTACGCTGATGCTGTGCGCTCATATCGATACGGTAGCGCCATGCAAAGGCTATGTTTTTGATCCATATACGCCGGACTACGAGATCGCGGCAAAGGTAATCGGAGATGCCCTCGGAAGGACTTGCAGGCCTGATGAAATCGTTGCAGGGCTCGGCAGCAATGACGACGGAGCGTCAGCAGCAGCGATGATCGCCGCATACCGTTACTTCTGTACAGCTGGATGCAATCTGACATTGGTACTTACATGCGAAGAAGAGAGATCCGGCAAAGACGGAATGACCAGTTTATGGCCAATGCGATTAAGTCAGATTGACCATGCGATAGTAGGAGAACCCACAGGAATGAAGGCAGCAACCTCGGAAAGAGGCCTGCTTGTCATAGATGCCACAGCACACGGAATCAGCGGTCACGCTGCAAGAAACGAAGGCAAGAATGCGCTTTACATAGCATTGGAGGACATCGAAAAGATCAGAAATCACAAGTTCTCCAAGGTATCACCGAGAATGGGAAAGGTCAACATCAACGTCACACAGATCAATGCAGGAACGGCCCACAACGTCATTCCTGACAGATGCGACTTCGTCATCGACATACGCCCGACTGAGCAATATACAAACGAGGAGATACTTAAGGAACTTCAGGGAATATGCCAGAGCGAACTGAGACCTCGTAATCTCAGCAACAGATCCAGCGCCACCGCAGAAGGCTCGCCATTGCAGAAGGCCGCGGAATCGCTCGGCATAGAGACTTTCTCTTCGCCTACGACTTCGGACTGGATGAGGATAACATGCGATGCGGTCAAGATGGGACCTGGAGACTCGTCCCGATCACACCGCAAGAACGAATTCGTCCTCGTCTCTGAAATCCGCAATGCCATAGAAACCTATATTGATTACATAAACAACATTTATATTATGTCATAGATGCGTATGATATGGAAGTGACATGCCACCCCCGGCTAGGGGGTGCCACGAAGTGGCGGGGGTCACGGAATATCATATGCATCTATGGCAAAGAAGAAAAATTATGAGCACACTTTGGAGTAAAGGAACGCAGGCAACTGACCTGGTGGAAGATTTCACGGTAGGGAATGACCGCATTCTTGACATGCGTCTTGCAAAATATGACGTCATCGGATCGAAGGCCCACATCAGGATGCTTGAATCGATCGGATTGCTTACGACGGAAGAACTTGAAGTCCTCACTCAGGCTCTCGATCAGATATTGAATGAAATCGAAGCAGGAGAATTTATCCTGGAAGACGACGTGGAAGACATCCACTCGCAGGTGGAACTTCTGCTGACAAGACGACTGGGAGACATAGGAAAGAAGATACACTCAGGTCGCTCGCGCAACGACCAGGTACTGGTGGACGTTAAACTGTTCCTCAAGGATGAAGTCCTCAGACTCAGAGAAGAAGTGCTAACACTTTTCGACACCCTGCAGAGCCTCAGTGAAAAGCATAAGAACATCCTCCTTCCCGGCTACACGCACGGGCAGGTGGCGATGCCGTCTTCGTTCGGCCTATGGTTCGGCGCATATGCAGAGGCATTTGCGGACGACATGTACATGATCCGTGGAGCATATGGAGTTGCAGACCAGAACCCTCTCGGCTCGGCAGCAGGATACGGAAGTTCCTTCCCTCTTGACCGCCAGATGACCACAGACCTCCTGGGATTCGGAAGCCTCGACTACAATGTAGTGGCCGCCCAGATAAGCAGAGGCAAATCCGAGCGCGCCGTGGCATCCGCAATGGGAGCCATCGCCCTGACCCTCAACAAGTTCGCCTCCGACTGCTGCATGTATATGAGCCCGAACTACGGATTCATAAAGTTCCCTGACGAACTGACCACCGGCTCCAGCATCATGCCTCACAAGAAGAATCCTGACGTGTGGGAGATCATGCGCGGCAACTGCAACCGCATCATGTCGGCCGAAACCCAGATATCGATGCTCTGCAGCAACATGCCTCACGGCTATCACCGTGAGTTCCAACTTCTTAAGGACATTCTGTTCCCTACCCTCGAACTCATGCACAAATGCCTCATGATGGCAGACTACATGCTCCAGCACATCGAGGTGAAGGAAGGCATCCTGGACTCTCCTATATATGACTATCTTTTCACCGTGGAAGAAGTCAACCGCCGCACGCTCAAAGGGACACCGTTCCGCGACGCATACAAAGCAGTAGGCATCGAGGTAAATGAAGGCAGATTCAGATATCAGGGAGCGCCTGGAAAATCAAACGGCCAACTGACAGCGGATGACCTCAGGCACACTTCAGCGGGAAGCCTCGGCAACCTCTGCACCAGACAGATCCGCGAAAAAATGGACAAGGTCGCGGATTTCCTGAAATAAAGGTGTATATTTACGGCAAAACCAAATGAACATGAAAAATATTCTGACAATCATTGCCATAATGCTGATTGCAATCACCGCATCTGCGCAGCAGGCTCTCTGGAGCGGTTCCAGGATAGTCTCCCCGGAGATCAATCCAGACAATACAGTTACATTCCGTCTTCATGCTCCTAAAGCAGTGAAGGTGCAGGTGACAGGAGACTTCCTGCAGTCAAAGGACTGGGTTCCATCATATGCTGACATGATCGAAATTGACGGAGTATGGGAATACACGACCCCAGCCCCGCTCATGCCTGAACTCTACAGTTATTCTTTCGTGGTAGACGGACTCGTGACCAGAGATCCTTCCAATGTGTACATGATCCGCGACGTCGCATCTGTGATGAATGTATTCATCATCGGAGGCGGACGGGCAGACCTCTATAAGGTCAACGACGTACCGCATGGAACTGTTTCCAAGGTATGGTACCACAGTCCTACGCTCGGGACAGACAGAAGAATGACGGTATACACACCTGCAGGATATGAAAAGAACCGCAAGCAGAAGTACCCGGTATTCTATCTTCTGCATGGCGCAGGTGGAGACGAAGAGGCATGGATGGACCTGGGACGCACGTCACAGATACTTGACAATCTCATCGCACAGGGCAAGGCAGAGCCTATGATAGTGGTGATGACAAACGGTAATGCCGGAGAAGTTGCAGCACCCGGACAGTGTCCTGAAGGCTTCGAACGCATACCAGGGATGCAGCAGCGCGGAATGATGGAAGGTTCATTCGAACTGCATTTCCCTGACGTGGTGAAATTCATCGAGGACAATTACAGAGTTTACAAGGACAAGAAGCACAGGGCCATCGCAGGTCTGTCGATGGGAGGATATCATTCACTTCACATTTCAAAATATTATCCTGACATGTTCGACTATGTGGGACTCTTCTCAGCAGCCGCAAGGTTCCATGAAAACTCGGAATGTCCCGTATATCAGAATGAAAAAGCCCAGATAGACGCACAGTTCGCAAAAAAGCCGGCCCTTTACTGGATCGCCATCGGAAACACTGATTTCCTTTACGATGAGAACGTGAAACTGAGGCAATATCTGGACGGAAAGGGATATGCTTACGAGTATATGGAGTCAAACGAAGGACACATCTGGAAAAACTGGAGGATTTATCTGACCGAGTTCGTTCCGAAACTATTCAAATAGTCCCTCTCCGACTTATTCTTCGACCTCTTCCAACCCGATTTCGGGAGGAAGAGGTTTTTTAGGATTCTTCGGTATACCGTAACTGATCAGTTTATTGGCCGCACCGACAATGCTCTGTCCCCTTTCGCGTATCTTCCTGTCGCAGGCCTCATACTGTTCCATGGCCTCTTCAAGTTTGCGTCCCATCTTGGCATGGGCCGCACAGAGATCCGAAACTCTGGCAATGACGGTTTCGGCAGCCGCGATGATCTGCTGCTGATTGGCCACCTGCTCATGACTGGTCCATGCAATCCTTATCATACGGAGGAAAGGCATCAGAGTCTCCTCTGTCGTTATGAGGACTCCCTGCGAATAGGCGTCATGCCATAGATGCCTGTCATATTCTGTGGCAAGACGGAGAGCAGAGTATACCGGGACAAACATGATAACATAGTCGAGCATCCTGTGCCCCGGCTTGAGGTATCTGCTGTAGTCCTTTCTGGCAAGTTTCCTGACCTGTTCCCTCATAGCCGCCACATGACGGTCCAGAGCATCAGCCTTAAGGACTTCGTCATCAGTGGAATAATAGTCATACATGGCTGTCAGGACGACCTTGGAGTCGACAACGATATCATTACCGTCCGGGTAATGGAGAATGAAGTCCGGCCTCATGAGACGGGATGTATCCTCATTACGGATTAAAATCCCGTTTTCATCACGGAGGGTCTCTTCCTTGTCATAGTCGCGTCCCTCACGCAGTCCCTCTGCTGTAAAGAGATTGTCAAGAATGACCTCGCCCCAGTTGCCCTGCGTCTTGTTGCGTCCCCGGAGAGCGTCGGCAAGATTGTCGGCCTTGTCACCGATTGAGGCTGTCTGTTCGCGTAGGCTCTTCACTGCATTGTCGAGATTGGCACGGAGATGCTGGGATGCCTCTGCATGAGTCATGCGGTTCTTCTCGAAAGCATCCTTCATATCCTTTATCTCCTTGTCAAGACCGCCTGCAAGAGATTCGAACATAGCCTTTGCCCTCCTGTCAAGGTCTTCTTCACGCGCTTTCAAGGCCTTTTCGCTGTCTGCCGCCAACTGGGCCTTGAGAGCCTCCATGAGCATCAGTGTATCCGTCCTGTCCTTCCTGGCCATGACAAGCGATACCATGAGCCAGGTAAGCAGCGCAGTCAAAAGCACCGCAACTGCTATGATAATGATATTCGTACCTGCAAACATAGGTACAAATATACAGACATCCGAAACAGATTGCAAGAGAGATTATGCAACTGTACGCGAAAAGTCTGCCCGGTGCAGGTCATCTGCAGAAGTACTGAATATGATTTCCTGATAGAGGCGGAACTCTCCTGTAGCGAGTTCCCTGTAGATCATCTCATCATCAATGGCATCGAACCGGTCTGTACCGGAAACTTTCTGAACGGCAGAGGCTATCGCCTGTGAAGGATTGTCCAGATACTCTTCAATGAAATTATGCATGACTCTCTGATTTAGGTAGATTATCGATCTTTAAATCTGCCAGAAAACAAAGGGCACGCCAAACTACACAGTTTTTGTATATTTTTATTCAGAAATTGTAATATACCGTCTCAGAATCTTTCCTTTCCTATCGGTTTCCAGAATAAAAGGCAAGGTGGAAAGGTCGAATGAATCGAACAGACGTCCGGCAAGGGATGGAGATGAAGACAGGACTTCATCCACATTGACCATCAGGACCTTTACCTTAGGTTCACGCGCCACCAATTCACTTGCAGAAGCCTTTTCCGCAGCACAGACATTACATCCTTCGGTATAGAAAAGCACTATGTTTCTATCACCTCGCAATTTGCGGAGGCTGAAGGTCCCGTCCTTGATCTTACGTGAGGTCAGGAGCCGGCCTGGAATTTTCAGGTCAGGAATCGTACGTCCGGGTTCGGATCTGGAAAGAAGATCTTCAGTCATCTGCGCAAAACCTACTACCTTAAGAGAATCATCAGCAGTACGCCATATGTCACTACGGGAAAGGATGTGCCTGTCGATAAGATGTGCAAGTCCTTCCTTGAATCCCTCACCCCGCTGAACGGAAAGGTAATACAGAAGGTCTCCGGCCATCTGCCGGAACATCACAGTATCGCCTTTCTCCAGAGTGACGGATGAAATATAGTCAGCAATGTCGGTCACCTCTCCGGCGGATGGCGCTCCACCGGCAAAAAGGCCGTCAAACATAGCCATAGACTCTTCCGACCCATAGGTCAGTTCCTTTTCATCGAATATGGCATGAAGCATCTGGGAAAGTGCCTGAGCGTCAAGACCGCGTCCTATAATAGTGCGGTCTGGTGCAATCAGGAAAAGACGAGGGGTCTGGACCACTCCGTATTTCCGCTGAAAATCGGAATCAAGTCCAGGATCCCACAGATGGGTGACGGTAGTCCTGCCGGTATTGAGCGCCAGCCTGTCCTTGACATATCTTTCCCATTCCTCATGCTTGTCGGAAGCATATACAGCAACAAAATCCACCGGAAAGTCATTCTCTTCAAGAAGATTGCGCAAGAGGATCGACTGCACCTTGCAGGTCGCGCAGGACGTATCATAGAAATACAGTACAGTATATCTGTTCCCTGGTCCGTCAAACAATGTCACCGGAACATCAGCCATATCCTTCACGAGCAGAGAAGGAGCCTTCCGTCCTATCTGAGACTGCCTGTTGAACTCTGCAAACACCTTGGCACCAAGAAGTTCCATCTCATCCCTCATCTTGACCTCACCCGTCAGAAACCATTTATCCACCACATGAAGGGCAACTGCCTCTGCACCCATGATGTCAGAATCTATATAATGGTCGTATATGCTCAAGGCCACATGCTGTCTGACAAGAGAATCGGTACAGGTCTCTATCATGAAGTCGCATTCCTCCTTCTGCACATCAATGCTCTCATATTTCAACGCATCGAAATATTCCGTCATCTTTGCATTCAAGGCACTGATGCGGAGAGAGTCCAATTGGGCCATGACATTAGTACAAAAGCACAATGCCACGACCATGACCGTAATATATCTTTTCATCCGGGACATCACATTAAATTTTCCGAAAGGAAAAATACTCCATCGACCCCTCCCGCTTCGTGGGTCCCTCCCCTAGCCGGGGCTGGCAAAATGTCGATTCCGTATACATTTCCATTCGGAACAGGACAATCTATAGTTCTACACCGTCAGGGACAAAGAGGGATGTGTCGCCGCCATGTTTCAGGAGGTCACGGACAGCAGTAGAAGAAATATGCGCATACTCCTGAGCGGTAGGGATTATTATGGTCTCGATATCCGGAGCGAGTTTCCTGTTTGCATCCGCGATGGACCTTTCGGTCTCAAAGTCAATCATATTCCTTACGCCTCGCACTATATGGTGTATGCCAAGTTCACGGCACTTGTCTATCGTCAGGTTATCATATTGGATGACACGGACTCCATCCAGACCGGCAGTCGCCTGACGGATTATCTCTATCCTCTTCTCATTAGGGAAGAAGCCTCTCTTGTCGATATTCACACCTACCGCTACCACGACCTCGTCGAACATGGTCAGAGCCCTCTTCAGGATATTCAGATGGCCCGCAGTAAAAGGATCGAAGGATCCCGGAAACATCGCTACTCGTTTCATAATTTCCACATTATTCAATTTCAGTCAACTTATCTCTGTTTTTTGCATCACACTTGATTCGTGACACACAAACACCTAGACATCAGCAACTTAATACACTTAGCCCGCCATCTCTAGCAGGCAGGACAAACCAATCAACTTCCAGCAAATCAACAAATTACAGATCACAAAGACCAGTCGATCGGGGTGCGGCCATGTGAGGTCAGAAGGGCATTGGTCTGAGAGAAGTGCCTACATCCGAAGAAAGCGCCTCGTGCGAGGGGCGACGGATGGGCAGCCTCCAGCACATGATGTCTTGACCTGTCGATCAGAGCACTCTTGCTTCGTGCGAAATTGCCCCAGAGAAGGAAGACCACACCTTCGCAGTTATCTGATATATATCTGATGACGGCATCCGTAAACTCTTCCCAGCCCTTTCTGCTATGAGATGCAGGAGCACCTGAACGCACAGTCAGGACAGCATTGAGAAGAAGGACTCCCTGACGGGCCCAGTTCTCAAGATTGGGACGTCCGCTCATCCTGATCCCGAGATCGGTCTCTATCTCACGGAAGATGTTCTTCAA
>JAFVHZ010000288.1 GCA_017474265.1 Bacteroidales bacterium
CACCCAAGTGATTTGCATGACCTGCAAAGAAAAGGAACAGCAGAGAGCCGACTACCGCAAGGCGGTCGAGGCAGACCACGCGGAAATCCGCAAAGGCAACTACAACTTCCAAGGCATCGGCCTGGACGACTGAACGCAAACACGGGGGCGGCAACGCCCCCACAACCGAAAAGGAAAACACCATGGCAAAGACAGACATCAAGGTAAAATTGGTCGGCGAGGACGGCAACGCTTTTAATGTAAAGTTTTTCGTTATGGAAAGTATTGCAAAAATATGTTGATTTTGAACAGTCTTTTAAAACAAGTACTTTCCATAACAAATGTATTTTAAAACTCTTTTGATTTAGTTTTTTTTACCGCAAATACTCCTCAATTCGGACATCAGGCTTTTGTCGTCTCGCCAATCTTTCATTAGATCATCGGAAGCAATGTGTAGTCCCGTTTTTCTGATAATTTCACTTTTAATTTGAGTATCTGCCTTTGCATAGATTTGAGTTGTTGCCAATTGAGAATGTCTAAGATGGTCACGGATGTAAATTATGTTAACTCCGCCATTCATCAGATGCATTGCCTTTGAATGACGTAGCATATGAGGAAAAATTCTTTCTGGAAAATTCGGCATGGACTTTCGCGCCATTTCAGCATATTTGTGAAGAAGATAGGCGATACCAGCACGTGTAAATTTCATTCCCTGATGGTTGGTGAAAAGAACATCATCGGAGGTTTTCTTTGCGATCTTAATGTATGCAGACAATACATGTATAGTGGAGTCTACCAGTTCAACTATCGCCGTTTTTCCCCCTTTTCCCGTAACGCGAATAATACCAGGTTTTGAAAGCCTGACATCCTCAACCATCGCATCGCAAACCTCCTGAACACGAAGTGCTCCATCATACATGAGACCCAAAAGCGCAAGGTCACGCATACCATCCGCCGTAGATGTATCGGGCATTGATAACAGTTTTTCCATTGCTTCTCTGCTCAGATAGCCAACATTGGATTGTGTTGGACATTTTACCTTTACCTCAAGTATCTTTTGCCACTCGAACATTCTTGCAGGGTATCTTGGCATCAGAAATCTCACAAAAGCGTGTATTGCGGCCAAGCGCTGTTTTTGCGTGGCCGGTGAAGCACCACAACTTTCTTTTAGCCAAGTGATAAAATCGAAGACAAAATCATCATTGAGATCATCAAGGGAAAACTTTTCCTCCGTGATGCCTTTGATCTCCTTGGAAAAGGAAAATAATCTTCCAAAAGTACAGGTATAGGCAAAAATGGTGTTTGTACTAAGATTTCTTTTTCCCGGTAGAAACTTGTTCAGGAAAGTAGAAAGTATGTACGAAAAATTATCGCTTGTCATCTTGAAACTCCTTTGGAAAAATTGAATTGAACTTTTGATTTATTTGTTTGCCCAGAGATGGGGATATACTGATTGTCAGTCGAAGATACCATTCTGTCTCCTTCAATCCGCTATGCCCAAGATATGTTGAAATACGAGGCAATGCTGTAGACATGTCATGTCCATCGTACATCCATTTGAGAAGCGAATGAACTGCAAATGTGTGACGGAAGTCATGAACTCGTGGTCCAAATCCTTTTCCCTTAAAAGGAATTCCCGCTCTGTAAAGAATTTCTCTGAAAATATTGTAAATAGTGTGCGTTGAATACATTCCACCATCACGTGTAGGCAAAAGAAAATGCGTTGGTTGACGTTCCTTTACATAATCATTTAAAAATCGCCGTAGTTCGTCGTGTATAGGGATGTATCGTTTTTTTCCAAATTTTGCCTCTTTGACAGTGATGACACCTGCCGCAAAATCAACGTCGCTTGTTTCAAGTGCTACGACTTCGCCGACTCTCATGCCTGTACAATAAAGCATCTTGAATATCAGCGGTATGATGTGCTGAGCCCATTTGTGATAGCAGAAAGTGCTTTTTCCATATGTTTCGGATGCGATCATGAATCTTATAATCTCATCATAGGAGAAAATATAAGGAACATAAGTGTGCCTTGGCAATTTTTGTATACAGGATTGATCAGGTACATAAGCCTTATATCCTTGCCGGCACATATACTTGGCAAGTCCTCGAATAATGGCATAACGCTGACGCATGCCCGCAGGAGTATCTTCAGGACGTTTCGAAAGCCACATATTAACGGCTTCTTCCGTAAGCTCATCATGTAAAATGGCTGCATACGGAGTCTTAGAAAATTCTCTGAGGCGCTTTGCCTCTGTATTCCCTTTCCCTCCAATGGCACGTTTCTCTGCAATATAATCTTTGATTATGTAGCCTATGGGACAGGGAAATTCCAGGTCATTATATATTTTCGGTTGCATATCGTCTCACCTCCTCAATACTCAATGCACAGTCGCGAAGACCATCAATGTCAATTTTTAAATATGGAGAAGTTGAATCTATATGAGTGTGCCCCATAATCTCGCTGATCATGTCAAGTGGTATATCTTTATCCAGAAGGCGATGAGCCAAAGATTGACGCAGGGAATGCATACCGGCAACAATTGCTTTGCGTCCTATAAAAAGTCCACTTCTTCTGCGATATCTTTTCAATGCAACAACCAAGGCAGTTGCTGGAAGTTTTGTATATGGAACTTTGCCTGTCAAAAATACATAAGGTTCGCTACATTCAGGTCTACCATGTTTCAGGTAGTCTATAAGTGCCCATCCAATGGCAGGCGTCATAGGCAAGACATTGAGTTTTCCTGTTTTGCATTGAGTTATTTCGATAGTGCTGGAATCCCATTTGAGATTATCAAGTCTTAGATTGTTTATGTCGGAAACCCGTAACCCCAATTCTGCTGCTATGATGTAGGCCGCATAATCACGTTTCCCGACGGGATTATCTCTGTCAATGCAGGATAAGAGTTTTTCAACATCCTGTTTTGTCCAAATGGCGGGGAGACTTTTTCGTGCTGGTGCTTTCACCCTGGGAAGCATATCACTTAAGTCATGTTCAAGATATCCCTCCCGATGAAGAAAACGAAGATAATTGCCAAGACAGTATAATTTGTCCTGACAATATCTTGCACTGTCCCCTTGCATTGATATCCAAAAATTTTTGAATACATCCTTTTGGACAGTTAAAATGGTAGTCATTCCCATTGCCTTAAGGCATTCATAAAAATGCTGAAGCCTATGTTTCATATGTCGAATGGTATTCTCTGCCAAGCCATATTTTTCCTGCTTGGAGAAATAGGAACATAGCATTCCATAATCATCCATTGACCATTCATGCATTTCTTTGGGGTTTGCCATCTTTTGTATGTGTCCCGATGATGCAAATTGCTGTAGTCTCTTCATGCCTCGCACCGCTATGATTGTGAGATGGGAAAATTCGGATACAAGCATTCCGTATGAAAAAGAAAACTTTTCTTCTAAAAAATCTTCTATTAGGCTTTGGGTTAAAAATTGCTCTTTCCTTTTAGAAGCAAACTCCAAAAGCATAGAAAACACTTGCTTGTTAGAATTTAACATTGATTTTGAATACTTGAGATTCCGCATTGCTTTTAGAACTTCTTCGCAAAGTTGTGGTAACATGAGGCGTTGCATCATTTTTTCCTTTCGTTGGGTTATTGATTTGAACACTACA
>JAFVHZ010000289.1 GCA_017474265.1 Bacteroidales bacterium
CCGCGCGAGAGAAAAGGCAATGTGCCTGAACTGACTGCGACCTTCTGGTATAGCGTTGACGGCAAGGACTGGAAACAGATGAAGGATCCGTCGGAATCCAGCAAGGACGCAGCCTTCGTCGGCAAGCCGGGCAAATGGATAGGCGCAAAGTTCGGTTTCTTCTGCAACCGCTTCGCCAAAAAGAACGACAGCGGATGGATGCAGGTCGACTGGGCCCGCGTCACTGAATAACCACGATTTACAAAGCGTTGACTATTAGAAGATTACAAAAGTGCGTGCTGCCAAAGGGGAGCACGCACTTTGTATATATTATTGATAATCGAACTGTTCCGTTATACGGAGATTACTTGTTCTTTACGCAACGGATGGATGCACCTGAGAGGAAGTTGCCCTTTGCAACGGACACCTTCTCGTTGCCTGCATTGTACAGAGGCATTAAATAGTAGTACTGGATATTCTTGATACTGCCGTCTGTATTAGTGGTAGTCGCAATATGTGTCGATCCTATGATGTATGACATCACACCGTATATGTCATTGTATGTCGTCGACAGGTACGAACCATTTGCTGTAGTGTTGGTCTTGTTTCTTGTACTTGCAAACTGCCACTCCCAGCCTGCATCCTTAAGGGCGGCAAGGCTCGCTCCCTTGATTGTAGGGTCGTAATATGCTCCATTGTCATCGGTAAGTTCACTAGTGACGCAATACCCGACAAGACCTGTCATTTCAGCGAGGGTAGGAATATGCCAACCGGTAGGGCAGATACCCTGGCAGCCTTCGAATGTTTCGGCATTCGCGGCTGTCACCTCCTCCACACCGAACGCTGTGGCTGCATCGTAGAGAAGACCGAGGGTCTCTGCAAGGGCAGGATCTGCAACCTTGTCAGCATTTGCTGCAGGATACCAGATGCCGGCATCCTCGACAGGATCGCTTGACACCGTACGTCCGCGAGGGATGAAACGGAGGTTCTCGGCCATCCATGTATTGCCGTCAGCAAGTTTCACGGTCTTGTACTCGACTCCGTCATATTCGAAGTAGCCGTCATACTCTGTGAAAGTCACAGGAAGTTCTTCTGAAGTGGAACCGCCCTCGAATCCTATCTCGCCTTCATCTGTCCAGTTCTGGATCTCGCCGGAAGCACTTACGATAGCCTCGTCCGGAAGAATGCGGGCATTGATCGTATACTGTCCGCCTGACTTCAGGGTCATTGCGGCAAGCGACTGGGTGATGACCTTCTTGTTTGAAAGGGTCACGACGATGCTCATGGCATCAGAATGAGGGATGACGATGGCCTGCCATGTCTTTCCGGCAACAGCCTCATAGGCAGTGATCGGATCCGGAACCTCGTCAGGAAGGGCGCCTTCAAACTCAGTGAATGTCATATTGACAAGATCGAGACCGGTAGCCCTTGGAGTGCCGTCGATACCGATGCTCTCGATTTCCGCTCCGGACTCGTTGTCGACATTGATGACGAGTTTGGTCATCATGTGCTTGAAGACCATAGCGACAGAGCCGGTAGTAGGCAGGACTCCTGTCTTGGTTGCGACCATGAAATCGGCCACGCCTATACCTGCAGACTGGTCATACTTCGTAGAATATGACGATGGGGTCCCGGCAGCGGAATACGGATAATATGCATAGAGTGATGACTTGGTGTAGATGTCAGCATACCAGTCAAGGTCTCCGGAGAAGACATCGGCAGCAAAGGTAAGACATGCATTGTCGGCATAGTGCTCAGTTGCATTGTCTGCCACAACAGTAAGGCCGATCTTGTCTCCTGCCTCGAAATTCACTTCAGTTGCCTTTGTGATGATAGGCTCGACCTGAACCTTTCCCGGAACCACCTCCGGCTCCACATTCTTCTGGCAGGCCGCCAACGCTGCTACGGCGCATGCCACGATCCATAATTTCTTCATATTTTCAACAGTATTACTTTATATAATTTCAATCAACTTATATCTTCTTTCAAGGACGTGCATAATATGAAAATATTCGTCCACGTTACCCTTCCCCTAAATCCCCTTCCTCGGGAAGGGGACTTACCCTCGCTTCGCTCAAAATATTACTTTATATAATTTCAATCAACTTATACCATCTTTCAAGGACGTGCATAATATGAAAATATTCGTCCACGTTACCCTTCCCCATATGATTTCAATCAACCCGTTACCATGTTCTAAAAGGTGTAGCCGACTTTGAGGGAGGCACCGAAGCGGTCAGTACCGGAGAGATACCGGATCCCGAATCCGTGCATCCAGTCTCCTGCAGCCTCAACATACAGACCCTTAAGGAAGTTGAACCTGACCGACATACCTGCTCCGATGCGCGGAGTTATCAGATATTCCATATGCCTGTCATACCAGTCCTGAAGCCTGTAAGGAGCGGTCAGGGCCGCATCCTTGTCAGACACAAGAGACTCCGACTCGTACACATTACCTTCCGCATATCCCAGGCGGGCACCAATGTCCCAACGTCCAAGGTGGAAAAGAGCGGACACTTCTGACGACACATTCACCAATGAACGCATATTCACATACGGATATATCTGCGAAGCCACACCGTTCTCACAATCGACATCAACAGACGCCCTTAACTCCATAAGTCCGGAAACATATTCATATTCAGGAGACATGCTCCACATCTCTCTGGAATATATCCTGTTCGCTCCATGATCAATTACAATGGTAACTCCGTTGCCGCTCACCTTCTCAAGCACATTCTCGTCCACATCCTGCATCCTCCAGTCACCATGCAGCGAGAAATAATGCTCCGAAGCAGGTCTGTTCAAAACGTATCGAAGATCGAATGCAACTCCCGAACCGGCATAATCGAACCAGATATATTCCTTTTCTCCTACCGCACCATCCGTATAAAGATACTCAACGTCCAGATAGAAGCCCTTATGCTGCATCTGCACCGCACCTCCATATGAGAGTTCCTTTACAGGAAGGCCGTTCACACCGAACTCGTTCAGGTGCACTCCGCTACCGGTCCACACCTGCTCCACACCGTACATCAGACCTTTGTCAAAGAAGGCATAATATGAAGACTCTGCCGTTCCTATCTGTTCTGCATCGATTGTCTCGGACGTCTTGTTGAACAATGCCGACAAGCCGACAGCAACATCGCCGATATAAGTCGTGAATCCCGGAGCCACGGTCATGTCCAGTTTCCAGTTCGAGTGCCTCAGGTCCTTGCGTTTGGCCAGATTGGCAGAAGCGAAATCCATCTTTGCACCGACGGCCCACCTGTCATTGACCTCATAGGCGATGCCTCCGTCAAAGGCATAGGTCTGACGGGTCTTGCGGCCCGGAGTGAACTCCAGCACATCCACAGGAAAATATCCCGGCTCGATGAACATCGAGCCGCACATGTCATAGCCCTCTGTCTGATCAAATGAGAATGATCCGGCCAGAGAGACCTTTTCCAGATGCCTGATGCTGCGGGTCACTGCTCCGGCACTCCACTGGCGTGGCGCCTGCCATGTGTCACGGAATTCGCCACCCTCATAATCAGCATAAATTTCAGCATATGAACGCGACAGACTATCCTTCAGTATACCTGCGACATTCCGCGAAGCATTCCAAGGATTACGCCTTTCGACGCTCTCGAAAGTCCGGGCCGAAAGGACTGCACCAAGCCCGAGCATGATGCAGAAGACCGATATGATTCTTGCCTTATTCATGCAGGGACTGTATTTCGCGTTCATAAAAATCGTTCAACGAGTTGTTGGTGTCAGTCAGCACCTCATATCCGGATGCGACAGACTGTGCCTCATCGGTCTTTCTCATCAAAGTGTGTCCGAGATAGGTGTCGGAAAGGGTGACGTATCCTGCGTCGAGCGACGGCACAAGCCTCTTGGCGTTGGATGTGGATGTCCCGTTGAACACCTCTACGGCATCGATCACCCATTCGAAAGGCACCTTCACCACATTATCGACATGGCTACCCGGAACAGGAATGATGGAATCGGCAAGACGCACATGCTCCTCGATAGTAGTCCCCTCCGGACGGAAAAGCACCAGAGTCGGAGAATTGACCGAGAATGTATACGCATTGGCCTTTCCTGTCTTCACCACGACGTCTATATACCTGTCGGTAGAGATCAGGTTTCCAGGAGCGGGATGATAGGCCGTATTCGGGAAATATGTAGTGTTGTAGCAGACGAAATAGTCAGGCTTGTTGAGGTTGACAGACAATGGGAACTGCGCTGCATGGTCTATCGCACCGTTGAGGCATACCACGGCATCCTCGCCAGGCTGCAGAGGGAAATCATCTCCGTCTCCCGGGAATTTCCATACTGCCTGAATCACCGGAAGGAAATCCGGAAGAGAAGAAACGCCAGATGCGTCAACGGACGTCCAAGGGTTGGCTGCATTAGAATTGTTCGGAGACAAGGTGCCGAAACAGAGACCGTCAAGGTACTGGACTTCATAATCATTGTTATGAAGTATGAAATACTTGTCGTTCTGATAGTTGCCTTCCTGAGGGAGCCTCTTGCATCCGCCGCAGTATATTTCCTTGATCACTATCGTTCCCGCCTTGGAAATGGCAAGAGAAAGAGTCAGGACCTTGTCTCCACCAGAAACGACGACCCTGTCTGATGCGGCGTTGAAGACCATATCTTCGCTTTTACCGCTCAGATTAATGCGATACAGGCCGTTAGGGAGCGTGAAGACCGCCACACCGTCCTTGTCCGTGACAGATGAGTAACGGCTACCGGTATTCATATCCTCCACAATGACTTCCGCACCGGAACGCTCCAGTCCTTCGGAAGGCCAGTCGGCAGTGACGGTCAGGACATTGAGAGTCGCCTGATACGGATCAGGAGAGTTCATATCCAGACAGGATGCTGCCAGGAAGAAGGTCGCCAATATGTATATTATCCTTTTCATTTCCTAAAATTTCAAGCGGCAGGTAAGTCCATAATAGAAGGCCGGGGTGAAGATTGCTCCGACACCTGTAGCTATCGACTTCACGTACGGCCGTGAATTGGTGAAGTTGTTCGCAAAGAACGACAGTGACACATGGTCGCCTATCTCCTTGGTTATGCTCAGATTCGCCGACATATACGGCCCGTAGCCGTCCTGGGCGAACGTATAACTGTTGTTCGATTTCAATATCAGACTTGCAAATTCAGGGTCAGCGGCCTCTGCATCGGTGAACGGATGCACATTGCCGTCAAGGTCCATGTATGCCACAGGATATACGGCAGTGTATGACTCTCCATCGTAGATGCTTCCTCCCGACGGACGGTTGTCGTACTGTGATATGTTGAACGCATATTCCTTTCCATCGTATTCGGAGAGAATGCGGCTTCTTCTGAGAAGCGAC
>JAFVHZ010000290.1 GCA_017474265.1 Bacteroidales bacterium
ATTTATTCAGGCAGAGGTCTCGTGGACGGAACAGACACCCTCGCGGCCCTCAGGTCTGCATATGAAAGGTTTGCTTCGCAGTACGGAGACTACTCCGTAAGCACCGACAGAAAGGTTGCAAAGGCCCTGATGAAGCATTACCGCGACATCGCGGCTCCTGAAAATTACCTCAAGGGCATAGGAGAGGATTTCGCGACAATGGACATCGACGCATTCGTGGACAATCTCTTTGACAACAGCGCACTGACTTCGGCAGAGAGTCTGAAAGCAGCTATCGAGGAAAAGGGCGCAGCCATCCTCAAAGACCCTGCAGTGGTCACCGGAATGGCGATCTATAACGAATGTCTTAATTCTCAGGCTCTTGCAGCAGAGTCTGACGACAAGCTGGCAAAGGCAAGACAGGTTTACACCGCAGGTCTCCTGGAGTGGAAGAAAGGCGAACCGTCTTACCCTGACGCAAACTCGACAATGAGGCTTACCTACGGTACTGTAAAGGGATATTCTCCAAAGGATGCCGTTGTGTACAAGCACTATACTACCCTCGACGGAGTGATGGAGAAGGAAGACCCTGACAACTGGGAATTCGTTGTTCCTGCAAAACTCAAGGAACTCTGGAAGAACAAGGACTTCGGTCAGTACGGCACTGCAGACGGCAAGATGCCTACCTGCTTCCTCAGCAACAACGACATCACAGGAGGTAACTCCGGCAGCCCTGTGCTGAACTCACGCGGAGAACTCCTCGGACTGGCCTTCGACGGAAACTGGGAGTCGATGAGCAGCGACGTGATGTTCGAACCTGACCTCCAGAGGTGCATCAATGTAGACATCCGCTATGTCCTCTTCATCGTGGACAAGTTCGGAGGTGCCGGTCATCTTATTGAGGAGATGACTATAGTTAAATAACAGACGACATGAAGGAAAATGAAGTAAGCGGATGGCTCCGGGAAGTGGAGCATCCGGCAAAAGGCGACAGGAACATCGTCGACCTGGGCATGGTCGAGAAGATCGAGGCCGGCGAAGGAAGCGTGACCGTGACCCTGGCATTCTCGAAACATCGTGACCCGCTGGCGGAATATCTCATCGGCAGCGCAAAGGCGGCCATAATAAGGAATGCGCCCGAAGGCACGAAGGTCGAGATAAAGACCATCATAAAGGACGAGGCACCGAAGAAGAAGCCGGGTCTTGACCTCGGAGAAGAGGAACTGACAAATGTAAGGCACATCATAGGAATCGCATCGGGAAAGGGCGGAGTAGGCAAATCGACCGTCTCCGTGAACCTCGCCGTTGCTCTCGCACGCCTCGGATACAAGGTCGGCCTGGCGGATGCGGATGTATATGGTCCATCTGTTCCGAAGATGACGGCAACGGAAGGGCTGATGCCTGACGCTATCCAGGAGGGAGAAAAAGAAGTGATCCTCCCGATGGAGAAATACGGAGTCAAGTGGATGTCCATCGGATATTTCGCCAAACCGGAGCAGGCACTCATCTGGAGAGGTCCGATGGCGTGCAACGCGCTCAAGCAGATGATACTCCAGGTAAGATGGGGAGAACTTGACTTCCTTCTCATCGACATGCCTCCGGGAACAGGAGATATCCACATAAGCCTTGTACATGACATCCCGATGGAGGGAGCGGTCATCGTCAGCACGCCGCAGGATGTGGCTCTTGCTGACGTGGAGAAGGGTGTGAACATGTTCAGGAACGAAAGCGTAAACAAACCTATCTTCGGTCTGGTAGAGAACATGGCATGGTTCACCCCTGCCGAACATCCGGACGAAAGGTACTACCTTTTCGGAAAGGATGGAGGCGTAAGGATGGCTGAAAAGTATGGTATTCCGCTTCTGGGACAGATTCCGATCGTACAGAGCATCCGTGAAGGCGGAGACTGCGGAGAACC
>JAFVHZ010000291.1 GCA_017474265.1 Bacteroidales bacterium
GTTTACGCAATGAACGCAGACGAGTGTTCAAGATTGCTTCAACCTGAATTTCTGTTAAATTAAATTCAGATATCAAAACAGATTTGGCGTCATCTTCGGTACGTATAATTTCAATTAGCGCGAAAGACCGGAAAGGAAGGGCTCCTGAAGATGATGATGAAAGTCAGCGACCTCCTCAGGAAAGTCGGCATAGACATAAGGAGAAAACTCTTCGCAAGCGTCCTGAGTGCCTTTGGAGGTAAGTTGGAACTCATCATCTGCGGAGGTGCCAGACTTGATGAAGAAATCATAAACACTTTCGACTCCTTGGGAATCACCATTCTGAACGGCTACGGAATCACAGAATGTTCTCCTCTTATATCTGCCAACAGAAACGAATACAGGAAGCCTGGCAGCGTAGGAACTCCTATCCTGGCATGCCGTGTCAAGATCGACAATCCTGACGAAAACGGAGAAGGCGAGATCTGCGTAAAGGGGCCGAATGTCATGCTCGGATATTACAACAACCCTGAGGCTACTGCGGAAGTCTTCGACAAGGACGGATTCTTCCATACCGGTGACTATGGCAAACTTGACGACGAAGGATGGATATATATCACCGGAAGAAAGAAGAACCTCATCATCCTGTCAAATGGAAAGAACGTATATCCGGAAGAGATTGAGGCTGACCTGCAGAAGGTAGAAGGTGTTGCAGAAGTCGTGGTATATGCAGGCGAAAGCCATGTACAGAAGGACAGGATCACCATCGTGGCGGAAATCTTCCCTGATGCGGAACTTCTGAAGGACAAGGGAATAACGGACATCCAAGGCTATTTTGAAGACCAGGTGAAGACACTGAACGCAAAGATGCCTCCTTACAAGGCTGTCAAGAGGGTCAAGTTGAGAGAAACCGAGTTCCAGAAGAACACATCAAGAAAGATCACACGGTTCAACATCGACAAGACCATCGACTAGGCTGCGACGATCGTATATGTCTTCGTTTAAGAAATTGATACATCCATGGCAAAGAAAGAGAATATCAGAAATCTGTTTGACAATATCGCACCCGATTATGACCGACTCAATCATATCCTGTCGCTGAATATCGACAAGATATGGCGCAGAAAGGCTGTCAGAGAAATTGCCGATATCAAGGAACCTCTCAATGTGCTTGACGTGGCCTGCGGTACAGGAGATTTTACTATAGAAATTGCCGGAAAGATCTCTGAGGGAAGCAGAATCACCGGCATAGACCTCTCGGAGGGAATGATGACTGTCGGAAGAGAGAAGATATCAGCCTCTGGCCTGAACGCCGTACTGGAATATGGTGACTGTGAGGCGCTGAAATACCTCGACAACACCTTCGACAGAGTATCGGTGGGATTCGGAGTACGTAATTTCGAACATTTGGAAACAGGTCTGAAAGAGATGTGCCGTGTACTTAAACCAGAAGGAAAACTGGTGGTTCTGGAACTTTCCGTCCCTTCCAATCCTGTCATAAGGTGGTGCTACAAACTTTATTTCCTGAATATACTTCCAGCCATCGGTGGACTTGTGTCAGGCAACAAGGGGGCATACAGATACCTGCCTGCATCGGTATTGAAATTCCCTGCTCCTGATAAGTTCATTTCAATGATGAAGGATGCCGGATTCCGCGAAGTCCGTCACAAAGCCTTCACATTCGGAATCTGCCGGATGTATGTCGGAATCAAATGATCATACGATGATGGGAAAATGGATTGAGGCGATGCGTCTGAGGACTCTACCGGTCAGTGTTGCGGGAGTCCTGAGCGGAACCGGACTTGCCATATGGCAGGGAAAGTTCTCTCTTGTCCCTGCCTTGTTATGCCTGGTGTTTGCCATAACGGCACAGATTGCATCCAATTTCGCAAACGAATACTACGATTACAGGAACGGAATGGACCGAAAGGGCAGGGAAGGGTTCAGACGTGGCGTTACAGAGGGAGACATTTCTCCGCAGGCAATGAAATACGCTACTTTCGGGACACTTGGCATGGCCGCTCTTGCCGGGTGTGCAATGCTGTTCATAGGAGGATTGTGGCTTCTGCCCATAGGCATATGCATTCTGCTGGCAGCCCTGGCATACAGCACAGGGCCATATCCGCTTTCGCATCACGGACTCGGAGACATTACCGTGGTGATCTTCTTTGGGATCGTTCCGGTATCGCTTACATACTGGCTTCAGGCAGGAGAATGGAATGAGTTGGTCATTGTTCTTGCCGCTTCTGCAGCGATAGGACTGCTCGCAGCCAACGTACTCATTGTCAACAACTATCGTGACATGGAGGACGACATGAATGTCGGCAAGAAGACAACGGTGGTCATCTTCGGCAGGAAA
>JAFVHZ010000292.1 GCA_017474265.1 Bacteroidales bacterium
CAGGGTGCAGATGAAGGTCTATGACCTTGATAACGAAGATGAGTTCATACAGTTTGCCAAAGGTTCCGAAAGAAAGATCAAGATATACGGAAGCGAGATAGAGGTGAACTATGACCCTCAGAAGCGTATCGGAGTGGCCGTATCCAAGATTGGAGCGAATATGGCGACATCCATCGGAGCCTACGCATTTGCATTAGATCAATTAAACAAGACTTATTAGAATACCATGTACCCGTTAAAATTTGAAAACATCTTCAAGACCGTCGTATGGGGCGGAGAGAAGATCGCTCCCTACAAGGGAGTCAGGACCGAACAGCATAACATCGGAGAAAGTTGGGAACTTTCAGGAGTGAAGGACAACGAATCTGTCGTTGCTACAGGACCACTTGCAGGCAAGACCATCACGGAACTCGCTGAAAAGTACAAAGGCGAACTTCTCGGAGAGAAGGTGTATGCAAAGACCGGCACTGAATTTCCTCTCCTGATCAAGTTCATCGACGCCCGTGACGACCTGTCGATCCAGGTGCATCCTGACGATGCATTAGCAGGCGAAAGGCACAACGGATCAAAGGGCAAGACCGAGATGTGGTATGTGGTGCAGGCCGACGAAAAGGCACACCTCATGTCAGGTCTTACAAAGAAGATCACTCCGGAAGAATATGCGGCAAAGGTGGAAGACAACACCATCACAGACGTCCTTCACGACTATAACGTATCAGCGGGAGACGTGTTCTTCCTTCCTGCAGGACGAATCCACAGCATCGGTACAGGCTGCTTCATCGCAGAGATCCAGCAGACATCGGACATCACCTACCGCATATATGACTTCGGTCGCGTAGGTCTGGACGGAAAACCGCGCGAACTGCACACGGAACTCTCAAAGGCGGCCATCGACTATACCGTCCTCGAGGACTACAAGACAGCATACGAGGAAGTGAAGAATGCAGAAAACGAGATTGTGACATGCGACTACTTCACCACTTCCCTCTTCGACCTCGACAAACCGGTATCCGTGCCTGTGAAAGAGCGTGATTCATTCCTTATCGTCATCTGTACAGGAGGATGCGGCACACTCACCGACGCCGAAGGAAATACCGTGACACTCCGCCAAGGCGAGACCGTTCTGGTCCCTGCATGCACGGAATCAGTCACCTTCACACCTGACGGCGGAATGAAACTCCTTACAAGTTACATCAGATAATCTACCGGTAGACCACTTCACCGGTCAGGGTGATCAGTTTCGATTCCTGAGAAATCTCCCTATCGATCAACTGCTTCAAAAGGCTGAAGGCCTTGGAACAGATCTGGTCGATAGGTTGTTTTATATGCGGAATAGGAGGATCGAACAAGTCATAGACATCCGAATTGTCAAATCCAACGAGATGAATGTCCTTCTGGATCTTCACGCCCATGGATGAAAGTTTCTTGATAGCCGCAATGGCAAGAGAGTTTGTGGCGAAGACAAGCCCCTCCACGTTCCGCTCCATTATGGACGGCATCAGTTTATCGGTATCAGTCCCGATGCTGGTGAAAGGAAGGCGATGAATGCGGATGTCGTCTTCAGGAAAGCCTAGACTGCGCATAGTGTTTGTAAAGCCGTCCTCACGGCCGGAAATGCTTGAAACACGCATGGTATAGGACACCATCTCGATCTTCTTCAGACCTTTCTCCGTCAACAGAGAGACTGCATGATGCATGGCCTCGTCATTGTCCAGAACCACTTTAGGCGCCGGCAGGGCTATATCCTTTCTGTCTATGATCACCAGAGGGATATCAAGTTTGAGTATATGCTCCAATGTAGGATAGGCACCTTCGCAAGGGACCACTATGAATCCTTCCACACCCCTGTCAAGAAATGAACGGACAATGCGCTCGAACTTCTGAGCCGACTCGTCCGAACTTCCGAAAAGAACCGTATAACCATGCTGGAAGGCTATATATTCGATCTGCTTGGCAATCTCTCCGTAAAAGACATTGGAGATGTCGGAAAGAATCACCCCGAGCACATGTGTCCTTCCCCTGCGCAGGGTACGCGCAGCAGCGTTAGGCTGATAATTGAGAGCCTTAGCGACTTCCAGAATCCTCTGGCGTGTCTGTGCGTTGACACGGTACTTCTGTTTGCCGTCTGCTTCTATGCGGTTGTTCATGACAAATGAAACAAGCGCAATGGATACGCCCGCCTTTGCGGCAATATCCTTGATAGTTACATTCTTAGGCATAAGGTCAAAGTTCAGGATAGATTCTGCAAAATTATAAAAATCCTCTGAAATAAAAAAAACAGGGCGGCACCCCGAAGGTTCCGCCCTGAGATTTATAGTATTTTCAAGGACAATTACTCCTTCTCAACCTTTGGAGCGTTCTCCTCGATCGGAGGGAAGACATTGTACTGGTCCTGTTTCCACTGAACATATGGACTCACGTCAGCGTCAGTCATAGATGCCTCGTCATCGCAACGTGTTGTCTTGCTGAAATCGATGTCACCCATCGGCATACCGCCGGTCTGTCTTACTACGTGCCCTGCACCCTCATCGAATGCCCAGAAGGCACCCCACTCATTATCGGTCATATAATCGAGACGCGGATCGTCCGGTCCGTTGTATACGCCACCGTAGCACTGCTTCAGTCTCCTTACAGAAAGCGCATAGTTCCATACTACGAAGTTATTGAAACGTCCGCGGAACTCATTGCCCTGACGATAGTTGGCACCCCATGACGAGTTGAACTCGATAGCCTGGAATTCGCATGGCTTAGAGTGCATGAACTCGATTTCCTTCTCACTGAGTGTAACTCTTGCAACCTCTACACAGTTGAGATACATGATGTACTCTGTACCTGTATAGACGAGACAGTACTGATACCACTTACCGGCCTCGATTGCTGGAGCATAGAGTTGCTTTCTGCAGCCGTTTGGACCTACGAACCACTCAAGACGAGTGTCCTTGTTACCCTTCTGACCGAAACGGAGCATGTTGATCCAGTTCTCGCTCTTGTCAGCAAAGTCACCGATACGCGAATGATCTGTAATCTCATCGATGCAGATATGGAACACATATGAATAACCTGCCATAGAACCGGTCTGGTCGAATACCATAGGCTGAGGGAACATATACCATGTAGACATTCTGTAGTCACCAAGGTAGAGAGCCGAGAAGAAGTTAGAAGCCTGCTCGAAGTTTGCCGGCTTGATCACGATATAAGTCACACCGCAATTCTCGTCTACAGTAGCCTCATTTGGATTTACACCAAGAACGACAGGAATAAGGTATCCTCTTTCGTCAGTAAGATAAGCAGTGTTCGCACCGTCATTCACTACAGAGAAGTTCTCTACTGTGATTGTAGCCTCAACTGATTTCGCATCCTCTTCCATAGTGATAGGATCTGTAAAATTGACCTTCACTTCAGAAGGGATAACCTGATAGTCAGTGCCGTTTGCTATATTGTATGCAGCAACGAGGTCGTTGTCAACTGACAGGGTCACATTGAAAGGCTGGAATGCAGGATCGACACCGTTGATGGTGATGGTCTTTGAGATAGCCTCTGCACCTGTGATTGTCGTCTCGTTAGGGTAGTTCTTGATACCGAACTCAGTAACCGACTCCTCTACATTAAGGAGGTTGGCGATAGGGTCAACCTGCTCAGTCACTACCATAAGGTAGGCGATGTTTGAGTTGGTCGAGATCTCGACACCTGATGCCGAAGCGATACGGAACGGAGCCTGATAAAGTACTTCCTCGAGTTTCGAGAAGTCAGCCTTGTCAACAGTCACGTCAACCGTAGCCTCTGTCTCACCTGCAGGGATAGTCACCTTGCCGTTGAACTTGAGGACACCTTCCGGGAAGGCATTATACTTGTCTGTAAGGCTGCTGTTGTCAACCTCAAGCACGATGTCAACTGCTGACGCCTGCTTCTTTGTAAGGGCAACAGTCACCTGGGTAGCAACCTCACCTACCTCTCCGAGAGTGGTGGTGTGGTACACATAGCATGTAGTGGCCTTGTACATCGCCTCTGTTCCGTCGACGATATAAGCAAAGTCTCCTACTACACCCTGAACATCAGCCTCTTCCTCCTGCTGACATGCGGCAAAGCCGAGTGCCGCTACACCGAGGAGAAGCAAATATTTAAATGTATTCTTCATTTCGATTCAAAATTTAATTAGTTGAGACACTTGTTCTTATCGTCGAACACCCATCCTGCAGCAACCTGAGCGGAGTTGTCGAATTCGTTGAGAACACCATTCTCCTTATTGTCACGGACGGTCTTCGACCAGTCCATGTCATAGCCGTTGCCGGTTGCATCATGGAAGATATGGCCCTCACCCTCGTTCATTCTCCAGTAAGCCTTGAGGCCTTCTGCAGTAGTTGCATCAACAGCGCAGAGACCGAGTTGGATCTCACCTACAGAAAGAGCGCGGTCCCATACACGGATTTCAGCGACACGGCCGAGGAATCTCTGCTTCTGCGGATATCCTCCACCCCATGACATACCGAGTTCGAAGCGCTGGAATGTGTTCGAGCAGTCAGCAACGAGTTCACCGTCAAGAATACCGTTCACGTAGAACTTGAGGGAATTGCCGTCAAATGCGAGTGAAAGAGTATACCAGTTGCCTGTCTCGAAACGGGTCTTCGAGATGATGTTTCCGCCTGGAGACACGATCTGGAGAGAGTTGATGTCCTGACCGTTCTCACCGAAACGGAGCATCATTGATCTCGACTCTTCCTTAGAAGTCCACTGGCAGAGACGGCTGATAGGCTCGCTGCCCGGATGGTACTTGTCGATCATACACTTGATCTCATATGTATATGTAGGAAGTTCGAGTTTCTTTGAATCGTCAAAGATGAAGTTCGAATACATTGTGTAATCACTGATGTCAAGAGCAGTGAAATCCATGATGGTTGAAAGACGGATGTAGAGAGTCCTTGAAGACTCGAGTACATCAATACCGCCACCGTTCACGGTTGTGATGGTTACAGGAACGATGTAGATACGTCCGTCCTCGAATGCCTCCTTTGACACAAGGCGGAAAAGAGATGCCTCTGATGCAGTGTTGCCCTTCTTGATGACAACCTCGCTCTTCTCGAGAGAAGTGGCGTTGTCAGGAAGAGAATAATAACTGGTCTTGTACTGCTGGTTGTACTTCTCTACGAGAGAGTTGTCAATCTTGAGAGAGACCTTCACATCCTCAGATACAGGACCTGTAGCGGATACTGTCACAGGGTAAGCGGCAGCATCATCCTCTACAGCAAACTTGATCATAGGATTCTCGTCTGTTCCGGTCATGACGATCGCCTCCGGACTCGGATCAAAGAAGTCTCCTGCAACGCAGCCTGCAAAAAGGAAGGCGCAGACTGCTATAATGCCGAATTTAATGTATTTTGTCATAATGATTTCTCCTTTATCTGATTGAAGGGTTTGCTACCTGGATACCTTTGCGGAACTCATAGTAAGGGCCCTTTGCCGAATAGTAGTTACGGTCTACGTAGAATACACCCCAACCTGCCATGTCATTCGCTGATGTATGGCGTGCGAAGCCTTCGAAAGAGTACATTTCAGAACCGTCAGTAGTGTAGATCTGATTGCCGTTTCTTGTATCCTTCCACAAGCCGCCACCGTTAAGGGCATAGTCTGTCTGACCGCCCTGCTCGCAAGCGATGATCTTCTCTGCAGGAATACCGCAATTGATACCACGGGAAGTGTAGAAATTTGTCAACTGTGCGACAGAACATCCGATCTGCGGAGTATAGCACTGGATCACAAGGTAGTCGATGTAATCATTGATTTCTGCAGGCGGATAATCGCTGAAGAGGTCAAGGATGACAAGTTTGCCCTGTGGTTTGAGAGCCTCATTGAGTTTCTTCATCACATAGATGATGGTCTCATGATCCTCCCAAAGATCGGTATTGTTGCTCCAGTTGTTCGGCTCCCAGTCAACGTCTACTCCGTCAAGACCAGCCTCGTTCACCTTGTCAAGCATCAACTGCACATGGTTGTCGAGACCCTTATAAAGAGTAGCCTTGGCAGACTCATCACCATTCCACTTATATGCCTCATAAGCATCTTTGATATTGATCACTTCGCCGTTGTATGTCACTTCTCTTGTAGAAGCAGCGTCTCCGTGAAGAACGAAACGTGTTCCGAGAGTCTCCTGCATATACTTCATGTCAGCATATGCTACAGGAGCATAACTCTCACTCTTTGGATCAGGGCTAGGATAACCCATCCAGAGGTTACAGATGTCGAGGCTGTCAGGAAGTCCTCTGAGGCGCTCGCCCCATGATGCAGGATCCTTATAGCCGGTCAAGCCTTCGAGCGGTGCCCATGCTGCATAGTAGCAGTATGAAAGGGTATGCTTGCTCTTCTTATACTCGC
>JAFVHZ010000293.1 GCA_017474265.1 Bacteroidales bacterium
GACCTCTTCCGTCAGGCAAAGGAAAAGTCTCCATGCATAGTCTTTATCGATGAAATCGATGCTGTTGGACGTGCCCGCAGCAAGAATGCCGGATTCTCTTCAAATGATGAGCGTGAAAATACTCTCAATCAGTTGCTTACGGAAATGGACGGATTCGGGTCGAATTCCGGAGTCATCATTCTTGCAGCGACTAACCGTGCAGATATCCTCGACAAGGCGCTCATGCGTGCAGGCCGATTCGACAGACAGATTCATGTCGAACTTCCCGACCTGAAGGAGAGGGAAGAGATCTTCACCGTGCATCTGCGCGGTCTGAAACTCGCTGAAGATTTCGACCTCGAATTCCTCGCAAAGCATACTCCGGGATTCTCCGGTGCTGATATCGCAAATGTGTGCAATGAGGCAGCATTGACTGCTGCAAGGCACAACAAGAAGGCAATCGACAAGCAGGACTTCCTGGATGCTGTTGACAGGATCATCGGTGGACTTGAGAGAAAGTCCAAGATCATCACTCCTGCAGAGAAGAAGTCCATCGCTCATCATGAGGCAGGCCATGCTACAGTAAGTTGGCTTCTTCCAAATGCCAATCCTCTATTCAAGGTCACCATTGTTCCTAGAGGACAGGCTCTCGGTGCCGCATGGTATCTTCCGGAGGAACGTCAGTTGGTTACCAAGGAACAGATGATCGATGAGATGTGCTCTCTCATTGGAGGACGTGTTGCTGAAGAAATTGTGAACGGACAGCCTTCGACCGGTGCCCTCAATGACCTCGAACGTCTTACCAAGATGGCATATGGCATGGTGACATACTACGGAATGAGCGATAAGATCGGCACACTGTCTTTCTATGATTCTACAGGCTCACGTGGATATGACCTTACAAAGCCATACAGTGAGAAGACCGCTGAACTTATCGACAAGGAGGTCAAGGAACTTGTTCAGATGATTCATGACAAGACCGAGACTCTCCTGAAGGAGAATTTTGACGGATTTAAGCAGTTGGCAGAACTTTTATTGGAGAAAGAAGTTATCTTTGCAGATGATTTGGAGAGAATCTTCGGTCCTAGGGCAGGAGCGGCAGCAGAAGAACCGCTTCCCAAGGATCCGGAAGAACTCTAACAGACCCTGTTTATGACAAACTTTATCAAAAGGACAATATCGGGAATAGGATTTGCGGCGATAATGCTCGCCGCATTCCTTACCAATGAATATGTATTCGGAGTTGTGATGCTCCTGTCCCTCATCATCATGATGAAGGAGTTCCTGCAGATGACCTGTGGCTCGAGTTACAGGTATTCGCAGATGTTATCCATACTTTCAGGTGCGACCCTTTTCATCCTGACATATCTCTTCAAGGGGTTCGGTGTGCCGGGCAGATTCGTGATACTTGCCTTCGTTCCGGTCTTTATTCTGATGATCAATTCGTTATATGTCAAGGACAAGACCTGTTTCGACAAGTTCTCCAATCTATATGCTGTACTGATATATATAGCAGTACCTTGGTCCGTATTGAATTTCGCTGTATTCAATGCTGCAGGTGAGTTCAACGGGCTTCTTCTGCTGTCGTTCTTCTGCATCATATGGGGAACAGACGTGGGAGCATACATGTTCGGAATCACTCTTGGGCAGAAATACGGAAAGAAACTCTTTCCGTCCATTTCTCCAAAGAAGTCATGGATCGGTTTCTGGGGTGGACTCTTTGTGGCGATCCTTGTCGCTGTTGCTCTCCATTATGTAGGAATCTTCCGTTTCGACCTGATACACTGCATATTCATGGGTGCGCTTCTATGTGTTGCAGGAGTGTATGGTGACCTGATCGAGTCACAGTGGAAACGACACTATAATGTGAAGGATTCAGGCAATCTCATCCCGGGACATGGCGGACTTCTGGACCGTTTTGACAGCGCGCTCATTGCAATTCCGATAGGTATCATTTATCTCGTCATGCTGAATGTCCTCTAGGAGGGTTTATTGTTTGTCTAATTACTTAATTTTCCGTATATTTGCGGCCGCATAGGTGTATCCTGTGCGGCTAGTTTTTAATAGATACGGCAGAAATGATTCATAGAGACTGTTACGGAACAATTTTCATAGTGTGGCTGATAAGCGGAATCCTTGCATTCCTCATGCTTCGCTTCATCCCTTATCCATTCATATCATATCCGTTGTGTGTGATACCGATGTTCTTCATGGGATTTGTGCTTTTCTTTTTCCGTGTACCGGTACGTGAGTCTGTTCCGGGTGATAATGTCGTGACATCGGTTGCCGACGGCAAGGTGGTCATCATCGACAAGGTCTATGAGGAGGAATTCCTCAAGAAGGAATGTATACAGGTTTCTGTGTATATGGACTTCTTCAATGTACATGTCAATTATTGGCCTGTCGACGGGGAAGTGACATATTACAAGTATCACCCGGGAAAATATCTTCTTGCTTATCTTCCAAAGGCATCAGAACTGAATGAGCATACATCCACATGCATGAAGTCGCCATATGGTGATGTCTTCTTCAAGCAGTTGGCAGGTACATTCGCCCGCCGCATCGTATGCTATTCCAAAGTCGGTTCCCAAGAGGCAAAGGGTATTACCTTTATAACTCACCTAAGAAAGGGAGAAAAAACTTGATTGCTCTTACAGTATCAGAAATTGTAAAAGCCGTTGAGGGGGAGCTTTTATGCGGCAATCCTCAAATGCTTATAGATAAAGTAACCACAGACAGCCGTGAAAAAAACGGCGGTCTGTTTGTTGCGCTGA
>JAFVHZ010000294.1 GCA_017474265.1 Bacteroidales bacterium
AAGAATAAGGCACACGGCAATGGAAAACAATCTCATATCTCACGAACTCGAGCAGATGCGCTCACAGATAAGCGCTCTTAAGGACAAACTCGACAAGCAGACCATCATAAACGAAAGCCACATCCGCAATTCGATGAAGTCGAAGGCATCGGACCTGAACAGGACTGTGGGGATAACGATATTTGTCGGCGTCCTTGCTCTGGTCTATTGTACATGGTTCTTCTATACTCAGGACTTCTCCCTTGCCTTTGTCGTGTCTACGGCAGTCATGCTTACGGTATGCATACTGCTTACCATAGCACAGAAGGTCGCTTTAGGCAGACTTGATTTTTCGCAAGACAACCTTGTCGAAACCGCCAAGACTCTGGGAAAGGTGAAGAAGCATTACAGCGAATGGCATCGAATCGCTATACCGATGCTTGTGATATGGTTCGGCTGGCTCATGTATGAGGTCATCACCAATATGGGGCCTGGCCCGATGACAATAGGATTCTGCTGCGGAGCGGTGGTGGGCGGTATCATCGGCGGCATCATCGGCTTCCGTATAAACAGAAAGGTCATCGACAAGGCTGCTGAAATTCTTGCCCATATCGATGACCTTAAGAGGGGGAATCAGTAGTTTTATTCCACCACGACTTCGTCGAAGAAGATGAATCCTCCGTGGCCCTTTCTCTCATGCCATTCCGGCATTGCTGCTATAGGGTGAGATACCACTCTCAGATATTTTGCCGATGTCTCAGGGAAGGAAACCGAATACTCCTTGAGACCGTTAGGCACATTTTTGCCTTCGGTTGCGAATTCCGCCTTGCCGACTTCTGTGAAGTCAGTACCGTTCTCTGAGGTGTAGACTACAAGGTCTGCAGGGTTGAAGATGTCGTCGTACTTGATGACCACTGCTCCGAGGGTCACCTTGCTGTATGATTCTTCACCGCCCATGTCGATAGTTACATCGAACGGATCCCTTTTCCAGCCTCCCCAGTCGCCGCTGCGGAAGTTCTCCGTTCCTCTGATGCCGTCAACCAGGATGTGCGGAAGGCCTGCGTTGTAGTGGACATGTGCCGGTGCGTTGAGGGTCATGTCCTTGGCCATTGCCTTGTGGCCGTGGAACTCCTTTGAGAATACCTTGGTCTCGACGCCAGGTCTGAAAGCCTTTGCCTTGAGGATGCAGCCTTCACTGATCTTCACAGGGCCTTCGTATAAGGTGGAGTTCTCGTCAGGATCGCTTCCGTCAACGGTGTATCTGATAGGGGTGTCTCCCTGTGATTCGAGTATGGCGTAGACCGAACCGTTCTCCACCTTCACGCTTCCTCTTGCATTGAAGATGTGCTTTGCATAATTGTATCCCGCCTGATCGTAGGCCTCGCAGAAACTGTCTGCGCTTGAAAGGAACCTCTCCCAGCATTTGTTCTCTGCCTGGCACCACTGTACCTCGCTCAATGCGGCCATACGTGGAAGGAGCATGTATTCGAGGTGTTCGTTTGTGGCGATGTATTCTGTCCAGAGGTTTGCCTGCACTCCGAGGATGTGTGCCTTTTCCTCCTCTGTCATCTCTTCTGCAAACGGCTCGTATGAGTAGCATTTCTCTACAGGAAGATAACCTCCGATGCCGAGCGGCTCGTTGTCAGTGTCCTCAGACTGATAGTAGTCGAGGTAGAAGAATGTGTTCGGAGTCATGATCACGTCGTGGCCTAGTCTAGCTGCCTTCAGACCGCCTGCCGTACCTCTCCATGACATCACGATGGCGTTTTCTGCCACTTCGCCTTCAAGGATCTCGTCCCATCCGATGATCTTCTTTCCCTTCTTCTCGAGGAAGTTGGTCATTCGGGTCATCACATAACTCTGGAGGTAATGCTCTGCATTGAACTCTTCTGTGTCCTTGAGACCCAGTTCCTTTATCTTGGCCTGGCACTTAGGACATTTCTCCCAGTATACCTTAGGGCACTCGTCACCGCCGATATGGAGATATTCCGATGGGAAAAGGTCCGCGACCTCGTTCAGGACATCCTCGAGGAAGAGCATTGTCTTCTCGTTTCCTGCGCAGAGCACTTCATTCGCGATGCCCCAGTCTCCCCATACCTCGTATGGGCCGCCTGTACATCCGAGTTCAGGATATGCAGCGAGTGCTGCAAGCATATGTCCCGGGAGGTCGATCTCAGGGATGATCTCGATGCCTTTGGCTGCTGCATAGTCTATGATCTCGCGGATCTGGTCCTGCGAGAACCACATTCCTTCTCCGTATGGAGTGTGGTCATATTCGCTGCTCCTGAATATGTGGCCGATTATGGTCTTGTTTCTGATGGATCCTACTTCGGTGAGTTTAGGATACTTCTTGATCTCGATCCTCCAGCCCTGGTCGTCGGTAAGATGCCAGTGGAGGGTGTTGAGTTTGTGCATCTCCATGATGTCCAGATACTTCTTCACCATATCCATGTCGAAGAAATGTCTTGAAACATCCATATGCATTCCGCGATATCCGAAGCGTGGAGCGTCCTCGATTTCGCAGCAAGGGAGTGTCCATGCCGCGTCCTTTACCTCGGCCTTGCCGAAGATCTCAGCGGGGAGCATCTGCTTGAGGGTCTGGATGGCGTAGTTGAATCCGTTGAGTCCGGAAGCCTTCACCGTAACGGCTTTCCTGCCGATATTGATGGTGTATGCTTCCTTCGGAAGATTTGCGTCGGTGATGAACACGAAGCCTGCAGATGCCTGTCCTTCAGTTACTTCTGAAACGTTTCCGCTGACAAGTGAAAGTTGCTTTGCGAAGACTTCCACTACAGCCTTCGACGCTTCGTCCATTGCTGGGTCGAGGTGGAAGCAGGCTCCGGCGGCCTCAAATGTGCCGTTTTTCATTTCCACGCTGTTAGGATAAGGAACGACTTCGATGGTCTGTTTCGGTTCAGGGCAGCATGACAGAGCCGCTGCGAGAACCACTGATAGCATTAGTGTCTTTTTCATATGTGGTCTTGAATGTTGTTTTCAACAAAGTGTGCGAATATAGTCAATATGGGCGACATAATCAACCTATCCCAGTATCAGAATCAGTATCTGGGCCGATATGACACGAAGGAAGATGCTTGCCGGATAGACCGTCGCATATGCCACTGCCGGGTCTTCTCCTTCCCCGTCAGGGTTGGCGTAATCCAACGCAAACGGATTGGCCATGCTTCCGCAGAGCATTCCCACATTGTCCGCGTAACTTGTCTTGAAGAACTTTGCGGCGATGAAGCCGACGGCAAGCACCGGCACCATTGTGAGGGAGATGCTTATGATGATCCATTTGATACCTTCCGCGGAGAATACCGTCTCGAAGAAACCTGCACCGGCACTCAGTCCGAGTCCGGCAAGATAGATCGTGAGTCCGAACTGGCGGAGCATCAGGTTGGCGCTGCGCGTCGTGTAAGTGGCGATGTGGAATCGCGGACCGAACGATCCCATGAGGATGCCGACTATGATAGGGCCGCCCGCTATGCCGAGTTTGATCGGTGTGCTCATTCCCGGTATTGCGATAGGGATGCTTCCGAGGACGAGTCCGAGGATGATGCCGATGAAGATGGACAGCAGATTCGGCGTGTTGAGGTTCTTGGCTTCGTTGCCTAGGATTCTGCTGACGTTTTCAACGGCTCTCGATTCGCCCACGATGGTGAGTTTGTCTCCGAGCTGGAGACGGAGGGAACGGTTCGGCAGAAGGTCGATTCCGGCGCGGTTGACGCGGGTGATGTTGATGCCGTATGAATTGCGCAGACGCAGGTCTCCGAGTTTCACTCCGTTATGTTCCGCCTTGGTCACCAGTACTTTGCGTGAAACCAACTGACTGTCGATGGCATTCCAGTCTATGTCCTCCTTGTTCCAGTCCACATTCTCGCGATGTCCGAAGAGGGCTTTTATCTTTTCTATGTCCTTCTTGCCGGAAATCACCAGCACATGCTCGTTTTCTTCAAGTATGGTTTCCGATGTCGGTATGATGAGGGTGCCGCTCTTCCACACCCTTGATATCACGAACTGACAGTCCGCATGCTGTCTCAGTTCCATTATGCTTTTCCCGAAGATGGCCGGATTGCATATCTGATATTCGGATACGAAGGTGTTGTCGCTGGATGTCTCTGTGCTTTTCTTGTTTTCCTTTGGCGCGAGGACGGCACGCAGGATCATTACGCAGGCGATCATGCCGATGAGGCCGAACGGATAGCCGACGGCGCAGGCCATGGCCATGCTGTTGGCATCCGCCGTGTTTGAAGGGTCGATCTGGAGAATGGCCTGTTGCCCGGCTCCGAGCATAGGGGTGTTTGTCACGGCTCCGGCGAGCAGTCCGACCGTGTCAGCGCCTGAAATGCCTGTAGTCCAATGGAATATCATGGCAAGAAGGGAGCCGGCAAGAAGCAGAAGAAGGGCCAGAAGGTTCATCTTGATGCCTCCCTGCTTGAATGAAGAGAAAAATCCCGGGCCCACCTGTACGCCAAGGGAATAGATGTACAGAATGAGGCCGAAGTTCTGGGCCAGTGCCAGCAGGTCCGGATCGATGGTAAGTCCGAAGTGCCCCGCTATTATGCCGGTGAAGAATACGAATGTGACTCCCAGGGATACTCCGAATATCTTGATGTTTCCCAAGGCTGTGCCTGCCGCGCAGATAACCGACAGCACCATCGCGGTCTGGATGAATGTATGCTGAGTGAACAGTTCGTTGATAAGGTTCATGGTCTAATATAATATAAGTCCGGCCAGCGCTCCGAGTCCGAGTGCAGAGAATGGCCCTATCTTTTTGAAAAACAATCCTGTAAACGTCATGAGGCATAGTACGAAACTTTTCCAGTCAATGAAATTTTCCGGTGTGGCCAGTCCTAATGCGGCTGTGCCTACCAGACCTATGACTGCCGGCTTGAGTCCGGTCATCACTCCCTTGAAAAGGTAGTGGTCCTTGAATCTGTCGTACACCTTGCAGATTGCCAATACGATTATGAATGAAGGCAGTACTACTGCGAAAGTTGCTGTGAATGAGCCGAGTACGCACATGAATTCGCCTGCCCCGGTGTTTGCCAGCACGTCATATCCTATATAGGTGGCGCTGTTGATGCCGATAGGGCCAGGAGTCATCTGCGAGATCGCGACGATGTCTGTGAAGGTGACGTCATCTATCCATCCGTGGACTGTGACTACCTCGTTCTGGATGAGCGAGAGCATGGCGTATCCACCTCCGATGGTGAACATTCCTATCACAAAAAAAGTGGCGAACAGTTCCAGATATATCATTACATTTCCCTCCTGTTCTTCTTTTCATTATAGTATGCGATTGCGAACGAAGTTACCATCACGCATATCAATATATATATAGGTGAGACCTTCAGGAAACATACGAGCGTCATCGACGATATGACTATTATCCATGACCACCATTTCATCTTTGTCGCCTTGATCATGTCTATCATCGGTACACCGATAAGGGCCACCACGACAGGACGGATTCCCTTGAAAGCCCGCAAGACGTATTCATTGTCCTTGAATGATGTGAAGAATATCGCAACGAGGAGAATTATCATGAACGGAGGGAGACAGCTGGCGATTGTCGCGACCACACTTCCTTTATTCCCTCTCAGCTTATATCCGGTGAGAATCGAGATGTTGACGGCAAAAAGACCGGGAG
This sequence comes from Bacteroidales bacterium, assembly GCA_017474265.1. GTDB lineage: Bacteria > Bacteroidota > Bacteroidia > Bacteroidales > UBA932 > Cryptobacteroides. The sequence goes on from JAFVHZ010000294.1 coordinate 5,633, forward strand.
CGGTCTGGGCAAGGGTGATGATGTCCACGAAATCCTCGTCATTGAGCCATCCCCTTTTCGTGAGTTCGCTTTTTATCGCAGCAATCATCGGAATTCCACCTCCAATGGTGAATGCTCCGATCTTGGCGAAAACAAGGAATATTTGCCAGAGTGAAACCATAAATTGTTGTCAAATCAATGTGCTTTGAAACCTTTTCGGCCACAAAAGTAGAAAAAATATTAAAAAAAATGCGAAAAAATTTGGAGGTTTAAAAAAAGTCCGTATCTTTGCAGCCCATTTGAGAGGAAACGCTCTCTGAATGGCACAACAAGTTCATTGAAAAGATTGAAGGAAAGTACAAGAAGCAAGTACCGAGAAAAACAATTTATCGAGAAGCGTCGATTCTTTTGAAAGAATTGAGAGTGTCAGGACGGACTAGAGAAATATAATGAATATTATACAATGAAGAGTTTGATCC
>JAFVHZ010000295.1 GCA_017474265.1 Bacteroidales bacterium
ATCTTCAACTTCCAAGAAAAGGCCTGTTTTTCTGGAAGTTAAGGACAAATGAGCGGCAACTTCCAAGAAACAGGGCATTTTTCTGGAAGTTGCTCAAATGGATAAACATAAAATATATGAAGAAAGATTTTAGTGCTCTGAGTTTTTCGGAGAAAGAGAGGATTTGTGAGAGTGTATTTATCGCTAACGGGCCGTATTGGCATATTTACACAGACGGAACCAGGATGCAGAACATCTTCTGCTGTGAGGAAGACTTCGCAACCGGGATGTGGGCTCTTGCAGCCTCACTGCATTTGAGCAAAAAAGTACGGGCACTCACATTTGAATTGATGAGCAACCACGTACACCTGATTGCAGTTGGTCAGCGGGAAAATTGCATTAAGGCATTTGATCTGTTTGCAGCGAGACTCAGGCTGGCATTCCCTAAAAGGCAACGGACTATCGACTGGAGCCAGTTCAAAATGGACATCCTTCCTATAGAAAGTCTTCAGGCACTACGCAACGAAATCATCTACGCCAATCGAAATGCATTTGTAGCCAACCCTTCATATACGCCGGACTCATACCCCTGGGGAGGGGGCTGCGCATATTTCAGTCCATGGCTTAAACATCTGATCACATCACCATTTGAAAGACTGCCAATCTTAACCCAACGAGCATTGCTGCACACAAGAGACATATCTCCATTCGCAGATTTAAGAGTCATCGGATCAATGCCCTTCATCCCTTCTTTCTGTGACATCAAACTTGGAGAAAGCATGTTCAGGGACGCCAGAAATTATTTCAACTCACTCACCCGCAACGCCGAAGCATTCAGCCAGATAGCATCAAGGTTGAAAGACTCCATCTTCCTCACAGACGACGAACTCTACTCGGTCATCTGCTCACACATCAACAAAGAGTATTCTGTCAAGACTCCCTCACAACTCAGCGCCCGACAAAAGATTGACACAGCCCGCCATATGCACTTTGGCTACAACGCCACCAACCAGCAACTCAGAAGAATGCTGCGTATGGAACTCTCAATCCTGGAAGAACTGTTTCCATAAGTTTTCCACAGGAAAGGTTTGGGCGCACATCAGTGGCGACACTGGGGTTTGTTGGAAAATTAATCCTTGATGGAAATCTTGTCTTTGGGGACGAAATAGTAGCGGACGATGTCAACGGCGACGCCAGGATTATCGGCGACGACTTTGCCGGCCTTCTTCAAGGCCCTGCGGAGACGATGATGGTGGTAGTGGCGCTGGAACCAGTTGTAGGGATGATTCCTGTCACGCAGGTAACTCAGATCGTCGACTTCGACGATCCTGCATCCTGTGGTTCTGTCCTTGTATTTCCTCATCGCTACACTCTATTTATTGCAAAGATATGTTAATTTTGCAGATGTAACAATCTAATCAGGAATGAAAAAACTATCATCACTCGCTATTCTCTGCTTCATCTGCATCATATCTGTGATTTCAAACACATGGACTGCAGACGCTCAGGTAGCCTCACCCAAGGCCAGCATCGACACGGACATACTGGCATTGAGAAACACAGCGATTCCGGACTTCAGATGGCACTACGACGACTACCTTCAGTATGCTCCTGCAGGACTGATGGTCGCACTCAAAGCCAGCGGGTACGAAAGCCGCAGTTCATGGGGCAGGATGCTCACTTCCGACGCCTTCTCAGCCGCATCGATGGCAGTGATGGTGAACGGCATCAAATATTCGGTCAAGCGCCTCCGTCCTGACGGAAGTGCAAGAAACTCCTTCCCGTCGGGGCACACAGCCACAGCCTTCATGACAGCGGCTATGCTTGACAAGGAATACGGATGGAGAAGTCCGTGGTTCAGCATCGGAGGATACACAGCAGCGGCCTTGACCGGCGTGTCACGGATAATGAACAACCGGCACTGGATGAGTGACGTTGTAGCAGGTGCTGCTGTCGGCATAGGGGCAGTGCACCTTGGTTATTTCATTACAGACTGCATATTCAAGGACAAAGGACTGAGTTCCGGATTCCAGGAAGAAAGATTCATCTATGACGCCTCCCAGAAGCATTATGTGGCAGAACTTCTCTTCGGACGCAGGTACATAATAGGCGCTGAAGGACAGAAGGAAATGGGAAGCCTTCCGGAAAGAGGAAGTATGGCAGGAATCTCCGCCGACATACCGGTCATTGCCGGAACAGGTATAACCGCCCGAGCCTCTGCCAGTTCAATGATATACTCTACAGGAGTCGCATCAGATCTATACAGCACCATAGTCGGCGGATACTGGAACTTCCATTTTGCCAGACGTCTGGAGTTTCAGGCAAAGGCGATGGCTGGATGCGCCTGGTTCCAGGGAGGATGCGGGGCAGACCTTGCATGTGGAGTCGGACTCAGTCTCATCATAGACAGCAACTTCAAGTTGAAGGGCTTTGCAGACTTCGAGTCAATAAGCGTTTCGAATACACGTCCATGGATCAACTCCCTTGTAGTCGGATATTCTGCAGCCTGGTTCTGGTAGTCAATGTCGACTTCATTAAAACAATTTGCAGAAAATCATGTTTTTTGACTATCTTTGCACCCGGATTGCCTTGGTGGTGGAATAGGTAGACACGCGGGACTTTAATCGGCATCAACACATGATGCCAATAAGAGTGCCTCAAAGGAAACTTTGAGAGTAGAACTCCCCTAACAAACAGAAACCTCGTCCGTAGAAATACAGACTTTGGCGATGGCTCACTAAATTCGGCCCCATGTCGATAAATGGCGTAGAGACTATACAGGGAGGACCTAAACGCATCTGCGCACGGTCATGAAATAGTCCAGACTACAACGGCTTAGCACAATGGATGAAGCCGGCTTGTGTAAAAGCAAGAGTAGCAGGAAAATCCCGTGGACAGCAATGTCCGTACGGGTTCGATTCCCGTCCGAGGCACATTTAATCTCTCTTGGAAACATTCCGAGAGAGATTTTTTTGTGTTTACACATTGTTTTGGCACAAGCCAGTTCTATATTTGGGCAAAAAAAAGAATGGCCAGACAACGTACAAAAGAAGAGTTTGAAAAAGCCGCTAAACAAGCATTCAGTATTGCCGGAATGTGCAGAAACCTCGGTCTTAAACCCTGTGGTGGAAATTACAGGCTTATGCATAATGCAATAGAAAAACATAATATAGACACAGAACATTTCCGAGGGAAAGGATGGAATATTGGACTGGTATTTCGGCCGAATAAAACAAAACACATTTCAGAAATTCTAACTCAATATTCTACATATCAGTCATATAAACTTAAAAACCGACTTTTACTCGAAGGTTTGAAACAGCACATCTGTGAATGTTGTGGAAATACAACATGGAATGGCAAGAAGATTCCTTTAGAATTACACCACATAAATGGAAACAACCGTGACAACAGATTAGAGAATCTAAAATTATTATGTCCGAACTGCCACGCACTGACTGACAGTTATCGAGGGAAAAATAACGGAAGCAAGAAAAAAAGGAAGTAACGTCTCCTTATGGAGAGAAATTTGTGTAGATTTGTACTATCAAACCAATTAATCTTTTAGCGTCATGAGTTATTTGCTGATTCTTCTCGCTGTCTCAATGGCTGTGTCTGCCCTGGGATGGATATATTTCATTTATTTCTTCAGCATCGGATACGGCTTCGGCATATCAGCACTTGCAGTAGCGATCCTGATAATGTTCCGGGACGTGATCACAATCCCCACAGCACTGCTTTGTGCAGTCATGTTCATCTTCGGATGCAGACTGGGGCTGTACCTGCTGACCAGAGAAAAAAGGTCTGCCGAATACAAGAAGATCCTGTATGGACCTGATGCGGCAAAGAAAAAACCTCTTTTCGTGGTCATCGTCGTATGGATATTCTGCGCACTCCTTTATGTCGGTCAGGTGAGTCCGGTTGCCTTCTACCTGGCAAACGCTGCAGAAGGGGCACCTGTGAATGAGGCCTGGGCATGGACAGGAGCAGTCATGATGGCAGTCGGAGTACTCCTTGAGAGCGTTGCGGATGCACAGAAGAAGGCTGCAAAGAAGATCAATCCGAAGAGGTTCGTCGACACAGGAGTATACAGACTCGTGCGCTGCCCTAACTATCTGGGAGAACTGGTGATCTGGACCGGAGCCTTTGTGGTATGCTTCGGAGCATGCTGCACCGTATGGCAGTGGATCATCGCAGCCATCGGATATATCGGCATCGTATATGTGATGTTCAGCGGAGCCCGCAGACTCGAAATCCGTCAGGCCGTGACTTACGGGAACGATCCGGAATTCCAGGCCTACATCAAGAAGACCCCTATACTTCTTCCTTTCGTACCTATCTACAGCGTGGCCAAGTACAAATGGCTCCAGGCATAGGACGGACTATCGTTAATTCTTAAGATAATACGTAACTGACGTCACGACGCGCACCTTCTTGATGTAAGGGGTGTTGCTGTCGCGGTTTTCTATTGAGAAGGTGCCTTGGCTGGCCGTCTTGATCTTGCCGAGTCTGCTGTCAGAGTCCTTGGCGAACTTCTTGGCAGCCTCGCGGGCATTCATTGTCGCCTCCTCGATCATCTGAGGCTTGATGTCATTGAGTCCTTCATACTTGAACTCGACAGGATTCTCCCACTGGTTCGCACTCCCTGTCACTATCCCCTTTTTCAGAAGATCGGACTGACGCGACATCAGAGAAAGAACTTCATCCACATCAGATGTACATACTGTTATTACCGTCTTGGCGATGTAGCGGTAAGTCCTGTCGTTGGTTCCGTATTCGTTCGCATATTTATCGGATATTTCCGGAACGGATACGGTAATTTCCGACCGGCCGATACCGCCGGCCTCCAGAAATGCGATGATCTCCGCATTGTTCCTGTCCGTCTGGTCATACACTGACTGAATGTCGTTTGCCATGACCCGGTACACCACCGGCCATATCACCTTGTCAGCCTTCACCTCCATCTCGCAAAGTCCCTTGACATTCACTGTGCGGTCATATGAACGGTATTTATCCACCGCTCTCGGAATCATCAGTCCCAATACCACAAGGCCCGCCATGATGAACAGACCGTTGTAAAACTTTCCTTTATCCATGACTTGCAGAATTTTAATGTTGTAAATATAACAAAAATCCTGCTATATCGGTTATCTCTGCACAATAACATACTTGTGGACTTTTTGCAAAAAATGGTGGACTTTTAGGTATGAGGCATACACTTATCCTTTTTATAGATTATATTTGCCTGAAAGCATAATCAAATACTATGAGAAGAATCATCATATCCGGACTCGCAGCCCTGGCCTTATGCGGCCTTTCCATCACTGCAAACGCCCAGAAACCGTCTCAATCGTGGAATCCCGACAAGGGCACACACTACATAAACCCTGTATTGAACGCGGACTATTCCGACCCTGACGTATGCCGTGTGGGAGAGGATTTCTATATGACATCGTCTTCGTTCGCATGCTTCCCGGGACTTCAGATCCTGCATTCCACCGACCTGGTGAACTGGGAGATCATCGGAGCGGCCCTGACAGACTATCCGGGACCTCTATGGAGCGACGAAAGAGCATGGGAAACTCTCGGACAGAACCTTGACACCCCTGCCGACTGCCCTCCGGGAGCCGAAGAATGGCGCACAGTTCCGCAGCACGGCAACGCAGTGTGGGCTCCGGCCATCAGATACCACGACGGTGAGTTCTACATCTACTGCGGAGACCCCGACAGAGGAATATTCATGGTCAAGACTTCGGATCCGCGCGGAAGATGGGACGATCCGGTCTGGGTGGTGAAGGCCAAGGGATATATAGACCCGTGCCCGTTCTGGGATGAAGACGGAAAGGCATATCTGTCCCACGGATGCGCAGGTAGCCGTGCCGGACACAAGAGCGTCCTCTTCGTGGCGGAGATGTCGGCGGACGGCACAAGACTCCTTGAGCGCAGCAGGATCGTCTACGACGGACATGAGACACAGCCGACCATCGAAGGTACGAAATTCTACAAGAAGGACGGATACTACTACATATTCTCCCCTGCCGGAGGCGTTCCTACCGGATGGCAGGTAGCACTGCGTTCGAAGAGCCCTTACGGTCCATATGAGGAGAAGGTCGTGATGGCCCAGGGAGGATCTCCTGTAAACGGCCCTCATCAGGGCGCATGGGTGGATACCCCTTCCGGCGAACATTGGTTCCTGCATTTCCAGGACAAGGACGCATATGGCCGCGTGGTACATCTCCAGCCTATGACATGGACCGCAGACGGATGGCCTGTGATCGGAGCAGACAAGGACGGAGACGGTGTCGGCGAACCTGTCATGAAGTACCGTAAGCCTTCGTTGAAGAGTTCCGGAGTATTCCAGCCGGCAGAAAGTGACGATTTTGCATCTGTCGACCTCGGTCTGCAATGGCAATGGCACGGAGTACCGTCCCCATACTGGTACTACCTCCATTCTTCAGCACGTGAGACCCACACCAACGGCCTGGGAGCCCTCAGACTGTATTCTGTAGACCAGAGTGACAACTGGCGCAATCTCGGAGATTCTCCGAACCTTCTTCTCCAGAAGACTCCTGCAGACAAGTTCACCGTGACCGCAAAAGTCCGTTTCATACCGAACCCGCAATTGGCGGAACGCAACGAATCATGCGGCCTTGTTCTCATGGGCCAGGACTATGCCGCATTGAAGATGACCGATACTCCTGAAGGAGTCGTGCTCCAATATGTCGAATGTGCCAATGCCCTGAAAGGCTCTGAGGAAAAGGTTCTGGCAGAAGCGGATCTGGAATCTGCACCTCTTCCTATGCCATATTCAAACCAATACATGTCGACAACGGTCCCTCCGGTAAAGCCTATTGCATATATGGCCACGGACGTATTCTTCCGCCTTAAAGTCGCTCCGCGCGAGAGAAAAGGCAATGTGCCTGAACTGACTGCGACCTTCTGGTATAGCGTTGACGGCAAGGACTGGAAACAGATGAAGGATCCGTCGGAATCCAGCAAGGACGCAGCCTTCGTCGGCAAGCCGGGCAAATGGATA
>JAFVHZ010000296.1 GCA_017474265.1 Bacteroidales bacterium
GCTTCTCGTTCACGAAATCCATCGGAGTACCGGCAACAGGAGCACTTTCTCCGAGAGGAATCTGAGTGGCATCTGTAGGAAGATATTCAGAAGCATTGAGTCTGAGAGTGTGTCCGAGGATATTGCCGTTGCCTTCTCCGTTGAGGTTGAAATAGGCATGGTTGGTGAGATTGATCACGGTAGGAGCGTCAGCCTCTGCAGTCAATGTAAGACGAAGTTCGTTCTCTTCGCTCCACTCATACCTTGCGACGGCCTTGAGAACGCCAGGATATCCCATTTCACCATCTTCAGCATAGTAAAGGAATTCTATGCCGCCTTCGTGTTCACGGCTCTCCCATACCCTGTTCTGGAAACCCTGAGGACCGCCGTGAAGGCTGTTGGGACCATTGTTGATCGGAAGGTCATACTCCTTTCCGTCAAGGGTGAACTTGCCGAGCGCTATGCGGTTTGCATATCTTCCGGGGATCTTTCCTGCACAAGGACCGTCACCGAAATAACTCTTTGCCTCAGGATAACCGAGGACTACATCTGCAAGGTTTCCGTCCTTGTCCGGTACTACTGCAGATACCCAGGCTGCACCTATGTTTGCAACCTGCACATATGCTCCTTTCGAATTAGTAAGGGTGTAGAGATAGAGTTCCTTACCGCAGGCAGTCTTGCCCCAAAGTTCCTTTTTAATATCCATGGTATATCAGTTTTAAATAATAATCACAAAATCTGTCAAATTTAAAACTAATATTTCAAACAGACAATACGCTTTCCTGTCTCTCAAAAACTTTTCAAGTACTTTTCATTCTTATTAAAATAAGTGTTGCTTTTGCACTGCAAAATAGTAAAATATGGTAGAAATTATAAATCAGGCATCCAATGTAGGTTTCGCTTTGATTTTCGCTATATTAGGACTGTTCATCCCCCTCCTTCATATTCCGAAGTCTGACGAATTCAAATACTACAAGAAATCACGATTCATTCTAGGGTGGTGACGAATATACATCGTTCAGCCTTCAGTTGATTGCATCTCTGATAATATCGTGGCTTACTTATTCTTCTTTGAATGGTAGGCTTCACACAGATTTACAATTTCTCAAGATGGTTCAAACAGGTCACAGGATTCACTCCGAACCAATACAGAAAGACCAATCAATAAAAAAATCCCGCACGATGTGACATCTGCGGGATTTTTCATATAATAAATTATTCTACTTCAGTTTCTTAAGCAGATTGCTCAGATTGACCTCCTTAGAGATGATTCCATGCAGATCCTCTATCTTCACACGCTCCTGCTGCATAGAATCACGATGACGTATGGTCACACAACGGTCATTAAGTGAATCATGGTCTACAGTGACGCAGAAAGGAGTTCCTATGGCATCCTGACGACGATATCTCTTTCCGATCGAATCCTTCTCGTCATACTGGCAGTTGAAGTCATACTTGAGTTCATCCATGATCTCTCTTGCAAGTTCAGGAAGGCCATCCTTCTTTATCAAAGGAAGTACTGCTACCTTTACAGGAGCAAGAGGTGCTGGAATACTCAGAACTACGCGGCTCTCGCCATTCTCGAGTTGCTCCTCCTTATATGAATGTGACAGCACGGCAAGCACCATACGGTCAACACCGATAGATGTCTCAACAACATATGGAACATAGTTCTCTCCGAGTTCAGGATCGAAATACTGTATCTTCTTTCCAGAGAACTGCTGATGATTTCCAAGATCGAAATCCGTACGTGAATGGATTCCTTCAAGTTCCTTGAAACCGAATGGGAAACGGAATTCGATATCGGTAGCGGCGTTTGCATAGTGAGCAAGCTTGTCATGATCATGGAAACGATAATTTTCATTACCCATTCCAAGAGCAGTATGCCAAGCCATACGGTTCTCCTTCCATTTTGCAAACCAGTCGAGTTCTGTACCAGGCTTGATGAAGAACTGCATCTCCATCTGCTCGAACTCCCTCATACGGAAGATGAACTGACGTGCCACGATCTCATTTCTGAAGGCCTTTCCTATCTGTGCGATACCGAAAGGAATCTTCATGCGACCGGTCTTCTGCACGTTGAGATAGTTCACGAATATACCCTGCGCTGTCTCAGGACGGAGATAGATAACGTTAGACTCTCCGGAAACGCTTCCGAGTTGAGTAGAGAACATAAGATTGAACTGACGCACATCAGTCCAGTTCTTTGTTCCTGAGATAGGGCATGCGATCTCGCAATCAATGATGATCTGACGAAGTTCGGCAAGGTCATTTGCATTGAGAGCATCAGCCATTCTCTTACGCACCTCATCAATCTTCGCCTGATTACGAAGGACATTTGGATTGGTAGCCTTGAACTGCTCCTCATTGAAAGTTTCCCCGAACTTCTTCCTTCCTTTCTCCACATCCTTTGCAATCTTATCCTCAAGTTTACCGATATAATCCTCTATAAGGACATCTGCACGATATCTCTTCTTTGAATCCTTATTGTCAATGAGAGGGTCATTGAAGGCACCTACATGGCCAGAAGCCTCCCATGTACGCGGATGCATGAAGATGGCGGCATCTATACCTACAATATTCTCATGCAGGCGTGTCATTGCCTCCCACCAGTATCTCTTGATGTTGTTCTTGAGTTCCGAACCGAGTTGTCCATAGTCGTAGACTGCGCCGAGACCGTCATAGATCTCACTCGAAGGGAAAATGAATCCGTACTCCTTGCAGTGAGCAACCAAAATCTTAAATAGTTCTTCCTGTGTCATAATTTTATATGTTTATTATTAATTACCAAGTCCCTAAATGAGTATCTCCTTCAACGGAATCATAACAAAATCCCTGTCATACATAAGTTTATGCGGCACCGTCAACTCAGGACAATCAATCTCATGATCTCCAAATAGGAGAATATCTATATCTATCGGACGGGAAACATAAATCCTATTTCCTTCCGCATCATACTCAGGCTCCCCCGTCCTTCCCAATCTTCGTTCAATATCCTTGCATGTCTCAAGAATCATAAGTCCTTCTGCTTCAGGATTATATCCTTCAGGAAAATCCAGTTCATACAAAACCGCAGCATTTATGAACTTATCTTCCGACTCAAATCCCCAAGGCTCTGTCTCAATCAGACTTGAAACCGACTTGTATGGAGTTCCAAGTTCAATATTAAGAAGACTGAGAGCAGTTTCTATATTCCTTTTTCTGTCACCCTGATTAGACCCTAAAGAAAGATAAAGTCTAACTTTCTGTCTGTTTCTTCCATCACTTCTTCCACTCTCCCCTTCTGTCCTTCAGTCTTCGTCCAATCCCAATTCTACAAGTGCCTCTTCAGACATCCTGCTCTTATCCCATACAGGCTCGAATACAAGGTCTATCCTTGCACTTACCACTCCTGGGACATCCTCCACAGCAGTCTTCACCTGATCCACCACATAATCAGCCATAGGACAATTCGGTGCAGTCAGGGTCATCTGAACATATACATTATGGTCATCATCAACCCTGATCTCGTAAATCAGTCCAAGATCATATACATTCACAGGTATCTCAGGATCATATACCTGCCTGAGAGCCATTATTATATCTCTTTCTATCCTCATTATATTCTCCTTTTCTTCCTCTGCCCTCTCGACAGTCTTTCTTTTAAAAAATTCCTTCAGTCCCATCTTGTTTTACGCATTCTGCAATGCAATTTCCTTTATTTTCCCTATCATGGAAACAAGTCCGTTGGCTCTGGTAGGAGAAAGATTCTCCTTCAGACCTATCTTCTCCACAACAGAAAAATCCGATGACAATATCTCCTGAGGAGTTCTTCCTGAATAAAGCCCTATCAGAAGAGAAATGATACCCTTCGTGATGATGGCATCGCTGTCAGCATTGAAGACAACCTTTCCATCCTCCATCTTATGATCAAGCCATACTCTTGACTGACATCCTTTTATAAGTTTCTCATCAGTCTTGGACGTCTCAGGATAATCCTTAAGAGACTTTCCAAGTTCTATCAGATATTCATATTTGTCAAGCCATTCATCATACATCGAAAATTCTTCGATAATGGCGTTTTCCGCTTCTGCCAATGTCACCATAATTCTAACTAAGCATATCAATAGCCCTGTTAAGGCATTTTATAAAATATTCAGCCTCTTCCATAGTATTGTATGGAGCAAGGGAAATACGCAACATTCCGGTAACTCCATACCTGTCCATAAGGGGCTCGGCACACATCTGTCCAGACCTGGATGCAATTCCCATCTTATCAAGAATAAGAGCAAGATCCTCATGATGGATACCCTTTACAACAAATGAAAACAAAGGTATCTTTTCTTCATTTGTTCCACGCGGAACACCGAAAAGCCTGATTCTTTCATCCGAAATCAGATACTCGAGGATATGATCTCTTACTTTATCTATTTCTTCAACTAACTTATTACTATTCAATAAATTAAGTACATCGATAGCAGGTTTGAAGGTTGCTGTGGATGCAAAATTCTGAGTTCCGGCCTCAAACTTCATAGGAAGTTGCGCAAAAGTAGTTTCAGCAAAACTTACCGTGCCTACCATTTCTCCCCCTCCCATATACGGAGGCATGGCATCAAGATATTTTCTCTTACCATACAGCACACCAGTACCGGTAGCGGCATACATCTTATGACCGGAAAAAGCATAAAAATCACAATCAAGATCCTGCACATCAACCTCGCAATGGACTATTCCCTGCGCACCGTCAACCAGAACAGGAATTCCTTTTGAATGACATATGCCTATTATTTCCTTTACAGGGTTGATTATGCCGAGAACATTGGAAATATGTGTCACAGCCATGATCCTGGTGCGGTCGCTGATAAGTTCACCAAGTTTATCAACCATAAGATGTCCGGATTCATCAACAGGAAGAACCTTCAGTGAAGCACCCTTCCTCATGCACATCAACTGCCAAGGAACAATATTAGAATGATGCTCCGCTTCAGTTACGATAACTTCATCCCCCTCGGAAACAAAAGCCTCACCGAAAGAATAAGCAACCAGATTGATAGAGGCAGTAGTACCACTGGTAAATATTATTTCCTCACGGCATCCTGCATTGATGAAATCCTTCACAGCATCTCTGGCCTGCTCATATGCCTGAGTAGATTCGTCAGCGAGACGATGCACGGCACGATGAATATTGGAATTTGAGAAAGAACTTATCTCATTCCACATATCAATCACAGACTGAGGACGCTGACTGGTCGCAGCATTGTCAAAATACACCAGATCCTTTCCATAAACTTTTCTGGAAAGCACCGGGAACATATCTCTTATATTTTCTGTGACCATAAACAAATTCATATAGAACCTGCAAATTTAACAAAACTAATCTTTCTTTTGACAGGATTTTATCATAATTTTGCAATATACATAAAAACCTATGCCAAATGATTGATTATATTAAAGGTAAACTGGTAGAAATAACCCCTACAGACCTGGTTTTGGAATGTAACGGAATCGGATACAGAATACTTATATCCCTTCAGACATACGAAGCACTTCATACTCTTCAAGATGTTAAAGTATACATTCATCATTATCTCAGAGAAGACGAAGAACTATATTACGGATTTGCCTCAAAAGATGAAAGGGAACTGTTCCGACTGCTTATAGGAGTTTCAGGAATTGGAGCATCCACTGCGCGTATGATGCTTTCTTCACTCACTTCAGATGAAATCAGAAACGCAATAATCGCTGAAGATATAAACAAGATTAAAAGCATCAAGGGTATAGGAATGAAGAGCGCCCAGAGGCTTATACTCGAATTAAAGGATAAGGTAGTCAAAGGAGAAGGATCAGAAAATACCGCACTGTTTCCTTCTGCACAAAGCGGCGTAGCAGATGAGGCTACAACTGCTCTTGTTATGCTTGGATTCACTAAAGCAAATGTGAACAAGGCAGTATCTGCAGTATTGAAAGATAAACCAACCGCTACTCTGGAAGAAATAATAAAACTATCTCTTAAGAGATTGTAAAAGAAAAAAAGTTCCACATGGAACTTTTTTTTCTTTTTTTTATCTACCAAAATAAACAAGAAGAACAGAAATATCAGCAGGGGAAACACCAGATATTCTGGAAGCCTGTGCTATTGTGCGTGGAGAGTACTTCTTTAGTTTCTGTCTGCACTCTATAGAAAGACTTTCAACTTTATCAAAATCAAAATTTTCCGGAATAGACAAATTCTCAAGACGCATTATCTTGTCAGCCATCTGCTGTTCCCTCTGGATATATCCCTCATATTTTATAGATATTTCTGAAGAATCCAATATTTCTTTCTTATATAATTCTGATATCTTCTGATCAATACTATGCTTATCCAACATTGAAACAGGATATTCAGTATTATATTTCAATACATATAAAGCATCAGAATATGAACATGAAGCGTATTCTTCATTGATTTTTGTATCAACAGAATTCCGGTCTCCATAATCAAGAAGCGACGAATAATCAGAATTTCTATCAATCAGAATATCCAAAGGATTTTCAAATTCATATTCAATATTAAATTTAGAAAAAGTTCCACGTGGAACTAAATTAAATAAATCAGATACTTTTGTCTGAGGTCTTGAAATCAATTCTGAAATCCTCTTGCGGGAAGAAACGACAGAAGTTCCTACAGAAGACAAATATTCATTGACATATTCAGGCTTGATGGAAGCATCTCTGAAGAAAGCGGTCAGAGACTCTATACGATCATACTTTCTCATAGTATAATCATATCTGAACTTGTCAGCAAGACCTATTTGATATGACCTAGGAGTAAGTCTTAAGTCTGCATTATCCTGTCTCAACAAAGTCCTGTACTCTGCTCTGGAAGTAAACATTCTGTAAGGCTCGTCAACTCCCTTTGTGATAAGATCGTCAATAAGTACTCCTATATATGCTTCATTTCTGTTCAATACAAAAGGATCTGCTCCTCTTACCTTCAGGTGCGCATTTATTCCAGCAATCAGACCCTGAGCAGCCGCTTCCTCATATCCGGTTGTACCATTGACCTGACCGGCAAGATACAATCCTTCAATAACCTTAGATTCAAGTGTAGGCTTTAACTGTACTGGATCGAAGTAGTCATATTCAACAGCATAAGCTGGTCTGTATATTTTTGCATTTTCCAGACCTTTTATCTTATGTAATGCTTCTAACTGTACATTCAGAGGCAAAGATGATGAGAATCCCTGAAGATAATATTCGTTGGTTCCCCTACCCTCCGGTTCAAGGAAAAGCTGATGCTCGTCCTTTCCGGCAAATGTCCTTAATTTGTCTTCTATACTTGGACAATACCTTGGCCCGATTCCGGTAATCATTCCTGAAAAAAGTGGTGAATCTCCAAAACCGCTTCTGAGAATATCATGAACTTCGGAATTGGTATGAACCACAAAGCATGGCATCTGAGGTGTCCCGTTCTGTGCCACCGAAAGATATGGAAGATAAGAAAACTTATCAGGATCCTGATCACCATACTGATGAACAAGGGACCCGGTATCGACAGAAGAAATATCGATACGCGGAGGGGTTCCAGTCTTCATCCTTGCTGTAGATATTCCCATTGAAGACAATTGTGATGTAAGACCATAAGAAGACATCTCCCCTATCCTTCCTCCCTCGAACATAGTCCTGCCTATGAACATCTTGCCATCAAGAAAGGTTCCGGCCGTCAAAATAACCGTCTGAGAATTGAAAATTGCACCAGTAGTCGTACATACGCCCGAAATTCTCGAACCAGAGAAAAGAAATTCAGTTACTGTATCTTGGTAAATATCTAAGTTACAGGCACTTTCGAGTATTTTTCTCCAGTACAGAGAAAATTGTATTTTATCACACTGAGCCCTAGGAC
>JAFVHZ010000297.1 GCA_017474265.1 Bacteroidales bacterium
AGTCGTGAACCCTATGCTCAACCTCCTCGGTGGCGGTGGTAACAGAGGTACTCAGCTTGTTCAGATCGGTGGCTCATTCAACTCTCTCATGGGTACCCTTACTCCTATGCTCGTAGGAGCCCTCATTGGAGCCGTTACTGCCGAGACTCAGATTGCTGACGTCAATACAGTGCTCTTCATGGCAATGGGAGTATTTGCCGCAACATTCTGCGTGCTTATCTTCGTTCCTTTCGTTGAACCTGAGCAGGATAAGTCAAATGCTTCTGTAAAGAGCCTCTTCCAGTATCGTCATCTTGTATATGGTGTGATCGCCATTTTCCTTTACGTAGGTGTAGAGATCGGAATCCCTGGTACACTCAACTTCTTCCTTGCCGACTCAGAGAAAGGTGCAGGTCTTGACCCTGCAACGGCTGCTTCAATCGCAGGTTCTGTTGCTGCAATGTACTGGCTTCTCATGCTCTGCGGACGTTTTGTTTCAAGTTTCATCAGTGGAAAGGTATCCAGCAAGATGCAGTTGGGAGTAACTTCAGCGGTTGCTATCGTTCTCGTCCTCTGTGCGATGTTCACTTCGAACGTTGACATCAAGATGCCTGTATTG
This sequence comes from Bacteroidales bacterium, assembly GCA_017474265.1. Taxonomy (GTDB): domain Bacteria; phylum Bacteroidota; class Bacteroidia; order Bacteroidales; family UBA932; genus Cryptobacteroides. The sequence goes on from JAFVHZ010000297.1 coordinate 599, forward strand.
AAGGGCTTCACTGAGGGATTCGCAATGATGACTCTTCCTCTTTCTGCTCTTCTGCTCGTGCTCTGCGGTCTCTGTACTTCAGTCATGTGGGGAACTATCTTCAACCTTTCTGTCGAGGGACTCGGAAAGCAGTCCGCTCTTGCATCAGGCCTCTTCATGACAATGGTCGTAGGTGGTGGAGTTCTTCCTCTTATCCAGAATGCAATCGCTGACGCTGCGACATACATGGTAAGTTATTGGGTGATTGTAGCCGCTCTGGCTTACATCCTCTGGTTCGCTGTCGCAGGTTCAAAAGTTAAGAACGCTTAATTAATAACTTGATAATACTATGGATTCATCATTTGTAGTCGGTATTGACGTAGGAGGACAGACCTCCAAGATCGGTGTTGTTGATGCACGCGGAACAGTTCTCGCACAGACTGTTATCCGCACAGATACATATGAGCAGGTAGAGCCTTATATCGCAGAACTCGCCGAGGCTGTGAAGAAACTCATCAAGGAGTCAGGCACAGAAGGCAAGGTGAGGGGAGTCGGAGTCGGTGCTCCTAACGGAAACTACTATACAGGAACCATTGAGAATGCTCCGAACCTTCTTTGGGGACGTCAGAGAGTTGAGTTTGCAAAACTTCTCAACAAGGCCCTCAACCTTCCTGTAGCGCTTACCAATGACGCTAATGCAGCCGCAGTAGGAGAAATGACCTATGGTGCAGCGAGAGGCATGAAGAACTTCATCATGATCACACTCGGAACCGGAGTCGGCTCAGGTATCGTGATCAACGGTGAGGTTGTGTATGGCCATGACGGCTTTGCAGGAGAATTGGGACACACTACTGCAGTCCGCAACAACGGCCGTGTCTGCGGTTGCGGCAAGACAGGATGTCTCGAGACATATTGCTCTGCTACAGGTGTGGCACGTACTGCCCGTGAGTGGCTTGAACTCTCTGACGAGCCGTCTGTTCTCAGAAGCCTTGACAGCATTGCTTCAAAGGATGTTTATGAGGCAGCAAAGGATGGTGACAAACTTGCCCTCAAGATATTCGAGTTCACAGGAAAGATCCTCGGACGTTCGTTCGCAGACTTCATCGCATTCAGTGCACCTGAGGCAATCGTCCTCTTCGGTGGTCTTGCACGCGCAAAGGAATTCCTTCTCGAGCCTATGGAGAATGCAATGAACGAGAACTGCCTCCAGATGTGGAAAGGCAAGGTGAAGATCGTGTTCTCGCAACTCAAGGAGTCAGATGCAGCCATCCTCGGCGCTTCTGCTCTTGCATGGGAACTCTAATCCTTTACTTACTGTAAAATAGAATATTCCAGGATCAAGAAATCGAGTAAGATTTTGATCCTGGAATATTTTGGTATAATTGCCAAAAACGGTTGGTAAAGCCCTTGTAATCATCTAAATTACAACAAGATACAATAACTTTGATGAAATCGGTTTCATCAAAGTTATTTTTTATGTCAAAAACTCGTCGCGAAAGATGCCTCAATTGTGGTTTTCTTGATGTTATAAAATGGGGGCGCAGAGACTTATTTACGTTCCGCAGGAAGGATGTCAGCAAGGCAAATCGCTTTGTCTGGTTTGAATGGTGGATACTTCGCAAGCAGACTGTTCCTCAGATTGCAGAGCTTAGCGGGTGTAGCGAAAGACAGCTTTACAGGTGGTTCGATGAGTATCTTGAGAACCTCAAATCAGTTGGGATCGAGATAGAAAGCGATGTCTTGCACTTATTGACGGTAATGATTAAAATCTGTAACTTTTTAAAAGTTTATTTTTCTTTGTAATAGAGACTGAATGTGAGACGATATGCAACTTTTTAGAAAAAATAGGTTTCAATTTGTAAGTGGAATTGCTTTTTTTTGCCAAAAGCCTCAATCGTCCATTCAGAAAAGATTAGGATTTATAAAAAAAACTTTATATTTTTGTAATTCGGCCGTTTGTAAAAACGCCCGTTTATCAGTGCAGTAAGTGTAGTGTATGCTGTACGAATAAGATAATTCAATATTTATGTTTAACAACTAAAAGTTCAACCCATGAAAAGAATCAGACTTTTTTTCACGGTAATGGTTGTGTTGCTGGCTTCGGCTTCTGCCTTTGCTCAGAACATGACCGTATCAGGTGTTGTGACCGATTCCAATGACGTGCCGCTTATCGGTGCCACAGTGATGGTGGAAGGTACTCAGACGGGAACATCGACGGACGTTGACGGAGCCTTCAAGATTACTGCTCCGCAGAACGGAACTCTTGTAGTTTCAGTCATCGGATACGCAACAAAGAACATCCCAGTCAACGGACAGTCTTTCATTGCTGTTCAACTTGAAGAGGATGCGGAATTCCTTGATGCAACCATCGTCATCGGCTACGGTACAGGTCAGAAGATCGGTAACATCGTCGGTTCGGTGACTACTGTGTCTTCAGACGAAATCGCTTCCCGTCCTTCTGCAAATGTGGGAGATGCTCTTCAGGGAAAGGTTGCAGGTCTTCAGATCTTCAATACATCCGGTGAGCCTCAGAGCAGTGTGAGCGTGAGACTTCGTGGTGAGTCTTCGCTCAACCTCGATACTGCCCCTCTTTACATTCTGGATGGTGTTCCGGTAAGTTCGTCTGTGTTCAACAGCATCAATCCTCAGGATATTGAGAACATATCAGTCCTCAAGGACGCTTCTTCTACGGCGATCTACGGTTCACGTGCAGCGAACGGTGTCATCTTCATCTCGACAAAGAAAGGAAAGCAGGGTGAGAAGCCTAGTGTTTCTGTAAGAGGACAGTACGGAGTTTCCATGCTTACAAATTACAACATGGATATGATGACATCCGAGCAGTTGTTCCAGTTTGAGGAGATATGCGTTCCTTCACTTAAGACAGACCCTGTATATCAGGCACAGAAGGCTTTCGTTCTCGGAAACGGCATCAATTTCGATTGGACAAGTTATCTGTTCAACAATGCGGCTCCGGTCCTTCAGGCCGATGCTTCGATACGTGGTGCTTCCGAGAAGACAAACTACTATGTGTCATTGGGCTATTACTCAGAGGAGGGTACAGCAAAGGCAAACTCGGGAGTTGACCGTTTCACTTTCCGCACCAACCTTGACACTCAGGTTACAGACTGGCTGAAGTTCGGTGCAAATGTCGCTCTGACTTATGCCGGATACCAGACAATCACGACCGGATGGTACACACAGTCTCCTATCCTTCAGGCTGTGACAGGACTCCCATACAAGTCTCCATATGAGATCATCTATAATGAAGATGGTACTATTTCGTGGGGTGAGCCGTATGAGGTGTATCCTTGGGATCAGATGATTGACCTCAACAAATACTACGAGGAGGTCACTAATCTGAAGCAGTCTGTTGACCTTATGGGTCAGACCTACTTCCTTCTTACTCCTCTTAAGGGTCTTACTATCCGTGCTCAGCAGGCCATTGATGCATATGATTACAAAGGTGCTTCAGTGTCAAACCCAGAGTATGAGCCGTATCCTTACAGGGGCGAAAATTCCCAGAGGTTTGACAGGTATTATCAGTTGTCTTCTACCAATACAATAGAGTACAAGACAGATATCAACAAGAAGCATTTCTTTGCAGTTCTTGCCGGTCATGAGTCTTTCATCCGCCATTCAGACAGTTTCACTGCTCTCGGTGCTGGTCTTACTGATGACCGTATTGTGAATTTCGGATCTGCAACTGATGTTACAGACTGGTCCGGAGGTTCTTCGGAGTGCGCATTCAACTCATTCTTCGGTAATGCAAACTACAACTATGCTGACAGATATTTCGTTGATGCATCCATCCGTACTGACGGTTCGTCTCTATTCGGAAAGAACCACAGATACGCTACATTCTATTCGTTCGGAGGTATGTGGAAGGCAAAGAGCGAACCGTTCCTCCAGCATGTGAACTGGCTGAACGACCTCAGCCTCAGCGTAAGTTACGGTACAACAGGTAATGCAGGCCTTTCATCGTGGTATGAGTCTCTCGGACTTGTAGGTGCAGGTCCTAAGTATAACGGAAAGGCAGGATGGGCTCTCGCTCAGGTTCCTAATGCCGACCTTACATGGGAGACAGTGGCAACACTCAACGTAAGACTCCATACCCGTCTTTGGGACAGAGTGTCAATGGGTCTCGAATTCTATGACAGGACATCGTCTGACCTCCTGATGGAACTTCCATTCTCTGCAACTACAGGTCACGGAAGCGGAATGGGAAACATCGCTGAGATGAAGAATACCGGTTTTGACCTTGAGGTGGAAGTGGATCTCATACACACCAGAAACGTTTACTTGGGTGTCAGGGCAAATGTCAACTACAACAAGAACGAGATCACCAAACTCTATCAGGGCCTCGATGAACTCGCATTCCCTGATTATGGCCTCAAATATCAGGTCGGCATGCCTTCATCACTTGTCTACACTCAGGTGCGTGCAGGCGTTGACCCTCAGGACGGTGCCCCTATGTGGTACGACCTTAACGGCAACCTTACAAAGACCTATTCTGACGACATCATGCAGTTCTGCGGAATGGATACCAATGCTCCTTGGTCAGGCGGTTTCTCTACAAACTTCTCATGGAAGGGTCTCGGTATCAATGCTGATTTCTCATGGATCGGTGAGCGCTGGATATTCATCAACGAACGCTACTACACCATGAATCCTCAGAATCAATTGTTCAAGAGTAACTTCGAGACCAAAATGCTTGATATATGGCAGAAGCCTGGTGATATAACTGACGTCCCTAAGTATGGCACACAGTTCTATCATGATACTGCACGTTATTCGAATGCATCGTTCATGCGTCTGAAGAACCTGTCGATATCATATGCTTTCCCGGCGGAACTTGTCAAGAAGAGCAAGGTGCTTTCTGGTGTAAAGGTCTATGCAACTGCACGTAACCTCTGGACAATAACCGATTTTGCCGGTTACGACCCTGAAGTTGGTGTATCTAATTCGACAACGGGTATGTATCCTAACTCACGCCAGTTTGTATTCGGAGCAGAATTGGTATTCTAATTAAATGAAGACGATTATGAAAAATATAAAGACAATACTTATAGTTGCCGCTTCCATTGTCGCTTTCAGTGCTTGTAGTCTGGAGAAATTCCCTGACAATGCAATCAACACAGATGAGGCTATGGAAAGCGTCGCAGACTGCGAGGCATTCCGCAACGGTCTGTACTCCGGAACCAAGGGTGTGTTCACCGGTGCGTATGTATATGTCCCTGATCTTCAGGCTGACATGTATCATGCAGTAAAGAACTTCGGTAACTTCCAGGGAGCATGGTATCACTACACTGTGACCACTTCTGAAAGCATGGCAGCATCTGCATGGTTCGGTCTCTACGCCATCATTGCAAATGCAAACTTCCTTATTGATGGAACTCAGAAACTTCTCGCTTCCGGTACACTCAGCGAGGCTGATACCAAGACAGTTCAACTGTACTATGGTGAGGCATGCTATCTCAGAGCACATATGTACTATCTGCTCTGCTGCTATTTCTGCGAGGACTATGATCCGGATACAGCAGAAGACTTCCTGGGAGTACCAGTAGTCCTCAAGTATGAGCCTACCGGTGACTCTTCAAAATATCCTTCACGTCCTTCGCTTCAGGATACATATGATCAGATTCTTGAGGACCTCGGAGAGGCTGAAACATATGTGACGACTGCAGGTACAGTTGGTTCAGCATACATTACTTCTGATGCTGTGGCTGCCCTTCAGGCACGTGTCGCTCTCATGATGCATGATTATGATACAGCCCTTCTTAAGGCAAAGGCACTCATTGACAGCGGTAAGTATCAACTTGTAAGCGACGTGAAGACCTTTGTTGACGGTTGGACAAACGATAACCTTTCCGAGACTATCTGGCAGGTTGCCATGACCGGTCCGGATGACATAGGAAACGGATATTCATACTTTATCTATAACACTTCCGGCAAGGAAGGTGAGGATAATCCTCAGTATGTCCCTGAAGACTGGGTGCTTGATCTGTATGATCAGACGAATGACATCCGGTACAAGTCTTGGTTCGATACACGCGACATCACTACTCCTGTAGTGGGAACTCTTACTCTTTTTGTCAAATATCCTGGCAATCCTAAACTATACTCTGCGGTTACAAACTATGTGAACATGCCTAAGGTGTTCCGTATTTCAGAGATGTATCTCATTGCAGCAGAGGCCGCTATTGCCAAAGGCAATCAGGAGGCTGTGGCAAGCAAGTACATCAATGACCTCAGGGCAAAGCGTATTGCAGGATGGAAGAACACCGATTATAAGGGCGATGCTCTCGTAGTTGAACTTCGTCAGGAAAGAGTTCGTGAACTTTTCGGAGAAGGTCACCGGATGAATGACCTGAAGCGTTGGCATATCGGATTTGCGAGGTCTGCAGGACAGGATCCAAGTCTTGTGATGCCGGGTGAGAAGTATGCCGGTCTTTCTATGCCTGCCGACAGCCCTCTCTTCGTATGGCCTATCCCTATTGATGAGATGCAGGCTAACCCTCAGATGACTCAGAATCCAGGTTATACAAACGAATAGTCGAACCTTTAAAAACTGAAATGAGATGAAAT
>JAFVHZ010000026.1 GCA_017474265.1 Bacteroidales bacterium
GCCAGCCTCTCACAAAGATCCAGGAAGGCGACGCAGTCATCTTCTTCAACTTCCGTAACGACCGCGCACGCGAGCTCACGGCAGTGCTCACACAGCAGGACATGCCTGAACAGGGAATGCACACCATTCCTCTCTACTACTGCTGCCTTACCCCATATGACGCATCATTCACAGGCGTACACATCCTCTTCGACAAGGAGAATGTGCAGGAGACCCTCGGAGAGGTGGTTTCAAAGGCAGGAAAGAACCAGCTCCGCATTGCCGAGACAGAGAAGTATGCACATGTGACATTCTTCTTCAACGGCGGAGCAGAGTCGCTCTTCGAGAACGAGGACCGCATCCTTGTAAACTCTCCTAAGGTAGCCACTTACGACCTTCAGCCTGAGATGAGCGCTCCTGAGGTTACAGAAAAGCTCGTCGAGGCAATCAACACAGGAAAGAACGACCTTATCATCCTCAACTTCGCAAACGGCGACATGATCGGCCATACAGGAGTATACGAGGCGATCCGCAAGGCTGTGACTGCAGTTGACGGCTGCGTCGAGAAGGTAGTGGAGGCTGCAAAGGCACAGGGATATGTGATCCTCATCACTGCAGACCACGGAAACGCCGACTATGCTGTAAATGACGACGGCACTCCTAACACCGCACATTCGCTCAACGATGTTCCGTTCATCGTTGTGAACGCAGGTGAAGAGGTAAAGGAGGTAAAGGACGGCAAGCTTGCCGACGTGGCTCCTACAATCCTCAAGCTTATGGGAATCGAGCAGCCTGCCGCAATGACAGGACAGGCTCTGGTATAATCCACCTGACGGATTAAAAGCTCAGACCTGATACGTTGGTGACAAGCCCTCCCCGAACAGGGGAATGTCCTCAGAAAGGACGGGGAGTCACGATAGTATCAGGTCTGAGCTTTTTAAGGAATTTGGTATTGACAGAAAAAGTATTATCCTCTCACGGCCAGAAAAATGGCCGTATTTTTGGCCACGGCACATCAAAATTACTTCTTGGCCAGAAAAAAGGCCCTTTTTTTGGCCAATCAAGTCCATTATACCTCAGATGGGTATATATAAACGAAAAAGAGACCAGCGTTTCTGCTGATCTCCTTCGTGCGGTGGGCGAGACTCGAACTCGCACAGGATTACTCCCACTACCCCCTCAAAGTAGCGTGTCTACCATTTCACCACCACCGCGTCTTTGAATTGGGATTGCAAAGGTACGACAAAAATCGGAACCTGCAAATATTTCTGCAAAAAATTTAAAGTTTTTTCCAATAAATCGACTGAGAGAAGCCTAAAAGAGATCCTTTCACCCTCAATGTACCGTCATTCTGAAACTCGCAAACGACATTTGCACGGATGCCTCTGGTCGGATCATACACCTTGGTACCTCCCCATTTATTTCTGCCGCCATCGTATTTCAGTCCGTTGATAAGAACTATCTCATCACATTCGACATGCCTCAGTGACTTGTCAGGATTCTTTTCGTCAAGACGGACATTTCCGTTCTCATCCAGCCTATTCTCCACCCAGAACACCTGTGCCTTATATGTACCGTCATCTTCCTTTGTGACACGGACCTTGGTGAACTCCCCCTGATGATTCACCTCATATTCTCCGATGATGCTGTCTGCCGAAGAATTCAGGCCGGTCTGAGCCGAAGCGAAATGCAGGAAGAACATGGCAGCAGCAATCGCGGTTATCAATCTCCTCATCTACAATGATTTTTATCTTATTCGATTGCAAATATAAGAATTTATTCATAATTTTGCGCGATTTTCCTCGAGTAGGGAAAGACAGGTAATCATTAATAACTTTTAAAACAGATTCACAATGGCTGTTAAAATTCGTCTTCAGCGCCACGGAAAGAAGAATTTCGCATTCTTCCACATTGTTGTGGCTGATTCACGCGCACCTCGCGATGGTCGTTTCATCGAGCAGATCGGCTCTTACAACCCTAACACCAACCCTGCAACAATCCTCCTCAACGAGGAGCGTGCTCTTGCATGGCTTAACGTAGGTGCACAGCCTACTCCGACTGCAAAGCGCATCCTTTCTTATGAGGGTGTTCTCCTTGCAAAGCATCTCCAGGGCGGTGTAAAGAAGGGTGCTCTTACTCAGGAGCAGGCTGACGCAAAGCTCGCTGCATGGAAGTCTGAGAAGGCTGCCAAGGTAAACGCTAAGAAAGAGGGTCTTGTCAAGGACGCTGCTGCAAAGGCTAAGGCTGCAGTAGAGGCTGAGGCAAAGGTAAATCAGGAGAGGGCTGAGGCTATCGCCAAGAGAAAGGCTGAGGCTGAGGAGGCTGCTCGCGCTGCCGCTGAGGCTGCAGCAGCAGATGCCGCTGCTCAGGCTGCCGCTGCAGAAGAGGCACCAGCAGAGAACCCAGAGGCTTAATTCCGGCATGGCAGGTTTCGACAACTTGCAGCAGGTAGCCCAGGTATTGAAATCTAACGGTACCGATGGGGAACTCGTCATGGGTTTCCGCGAAATCGCTCCTGAGGATATCAACGTAAAAGAACCGGTGTTCATCGTATTCGATGGACTGCCGGTTCCTTTTTTTATCGAATCATTCACAAAGAGGGGCAATTCAAAGGCCCTTGTACGTCTTACCGACATCAATTCCATGGAAGATGTCGAGGAAATAGCAGGTAAGGCAGTATATATCGAAGAAGACTCCCTTCCGGAAATATCACTTGAAGAAGACGGATATGCTGCCCTGATAGGATGGCTTCTGCTTACACCTGCGGACCCTACAACATACGAAATGACAGAAGACGAGATGGTCCTGACGGAAGTCGGCGAAATCACGGACTTCATCGACATCCCCAACAATCCTTGCATAGAGGTAGAAACAGAAAATGGAGCAGTAATGATACCGCTCCATGAAGACCTGATTCTTTCCGTCGATCCGGAAAATCTCGAAATCATTATGCAGGTTCCTGCAGGTCTGATCTAGAGTCTGTCCTTAAGAATGAAATAATAGACAGCAAGACCGAGCCAACTGCAGCAAAGCAGCGCAATGGAAATGACGAGTTTAAGGACTTTGTCAAGTTTTGGCTTTGCCCAAACGTCCTTGATGCACCAGATGCAGCAGATTGCTCCTACGAGCCATAAAATAAATCCCATAATAGTAATATTTAGTTGTTGGTAAAATTTTCGTGTCGGTACGGATCACTGTCCGTATGAAAGGTTGATTGCAGCAACCATGTCGTCAAGACAGAAGTTCAACGGAACATCCGGCTTTGAAGAGACCATGCTGAACTCAATATATTCCACAGATCCGAGTTTATTCAGATCAAATGGTGTCCATGTCGACACGATGGAATCCTTCTGGGCAGAAAAGTCTGCAAGAAGAATCTCAGCCTGCGCCGTCTGCTGACCGTTTATATATCCCGAAGCATATAAAGTCAGCCTGTCACCCAATTCGAAATTTGCAGCAACGGCATCTGCAACCTCAACAGTATTGGTCACAAAACATCCTACCATTCCGCATGTTCCATACTTCTTCTCCATGAACTCGACATCATGTTCAGGCATATCCGAAACAACCGGATTAAAACGATACACCAGATAAGTGTTGCTGCCTTTCTTTGGATCCATGACATACGCCCTGTTTGCATTGTCTCCACCTTCTTCCGCTCTTTCCGGACAAAGATAAGATGCAAGGAATCCCCCCAGGACATCCGTTTTGCCGGCATTGAGTTTATGGTAGAACGCAAGATTATGGAAGCCTATGCCCAAGCCCCCGTTTGTAGTGTCGAAAAACAGGCTGTCAGCACCGAATTTCTCCTCATAATCCATTCCTGTATATTCAAAGGATGCCACGAGCGTATAAGACTGCTCTGACTTGCTTCCCATATCAAAGCATGACACAGCCATCAAGGCTATGGATAAAATAAAGACGATTCTTCTCATTTTACTCTACTAACTGTTTGTTTTACAATTTACAAAGATATGAAAATTCTGAAAACGTCAAACTGACGGAACAATAATTTCAGCCACATATGACGCCGGACCCGTAAGCCACACGTCAGACACAGGGAACACGGCTTCACCGGAAGGGACAAAATCCACAGCAAGACAATCCCTCTTCGCACGAACATCATACCTGACAGAATCCTCCTCTTTCGCAGAAGGACATACGCCATGCACATATGCGGCAATGCACGAAGCCACTATGCCGGTACCGCAGGCAAAGGTCTCATCCTCCACGCCTTTCTCATATGTACGCACCTTCAGAAGTCCTCCCGCCGGCTCTACATAATTCACATTAGCCCCTGTCGGCATAAGTTCCTTTGCCTTCCACCTGATATCACGTCCCTCCCCCACGACATCATATCCGTCGACATCATCCGTAAAACGGACATAATGACGGGTGCCGGTATCAAGGAAATATCCTTCCGACGGCACAGAAGGGCCATTCAACACATCATAATGACGGATCTCATCCACGTCTTTCATCTTCAGTCTGACAGTCTTCACGCCATTGGCATCCGACAGGACCTGAGCCGTATGGAAGCCATCGGCTGCATCGAAATCGAAATGGGTCAGACCGCAATCGGCAGCAAAGGCAACGATGCACCTTCCACCGTTTCCGCACATCATTCCTCCGGAGCCGTCGGAATTATAATAGACCATACGGAAATCATGACGCTCACTCTTTTCCAGAAGCATGAGCCCGTCAGCCCCCACACCGTATCTGCGGTCGCAGAGGGAGGAGACCTGCTCCGGCGTCAGAGACATGGCACCGTCGCGGTTGTCTGCAATCAGGAAGTCGTTTCCTGCACCTTGGTATTTGTAGAATTTCATATCAGTTCCTTTTTCAGCAATGATGCAAGAAGGGCAATGCCTTCCTTCATCCTTTCCTGGTCCATGAATGAGAAATTGAGTCTCATCGTATTCTTTCCGCTGCGGTCAGGGTGGAAGAATTCACCTGCCACATAGGCCACTCCTGCCTCCAGGGCCACATCATAGAACTTCACGGCATCGAAGCCTTCCGGCATGGTCAGAAAGAGGAAAAGTCCTCCTTCCGGATGAGTCCACTTCACTCCCTCCGGCATATGTTCTTCAAGGAGAGACAGCATAAGGTCTCTCTTTCCTTTATATAATTCCACAGTCCTGATAAGATTGGCATCCAGTCTGCCGCTATTCAGAAATTCCGCAGCGACATACTGGTCCATGATGGGCGGGCAAAGATCAAGAGACTGCTTGCACACATATATCTTGTCCAGAATGTCCGGATGGGCGATTGCCCAGCCGAGACGGAAACCCGGCGCGAATATCTTGGAGAACGACCCCAGATGGATGACATGGTCAGGAGCCAGGGAATACATTGTAGGGATATGCTCTCCTTCGTAACGCAGTTCGCGATACGGACTATCCTCGACTATAAGGAAACCGTGTTCCTTCGCCAGATCCACGAGAACCTGCCTTTCCTCCAAGGTCAGGGACTCGCCTGAAGGATTCTGGAAATCAGGAATCATATAAAGGAACTTGACCCTCTTTCCTTCTGACACCGCTTGGGCAACCGCTGATTCATATGCCTCGCGAAAGCATTCAGGATCCGGACAATGAGCCACTCCCCTTATGTCGGCACGATACGAACAGAACGACTGAAGCGCCCCGAGATATGACGGACTCGAAGTAAGTATCACATCACCGGGATCCACAAGAACTCTTGTGCATACATCAATGCCCTGCTGGGAAGAAGACGTGATCTGCACACGTTCCACTGGTACCCCATACCGTCTTGAGAGAGCATCCCGAAGTTCCGGAACGCCCTGAGTGGCACCGTACTGGAATGCCTTCGCGCCATATCTGTCTATGACTTCCGACACTGTCTGACGGATATCCTCCAAAGGAAATGTCTCCGCAGAAGGGTAGCCTCCGGCGAATGAATATATGAAATTGAGGTCCACCTTCTTGAAGATTTCCCTGACCGGAGACCTGAAGAAGGAACCAACATCTTCTGAAAACAAATTATCGTACATGACCTATCTGAGCATATCCTCCAATGTAATGGAACCCGAAGTCTTAGCGTCACGATACTTCACGATGACAGGACAATAGAGATGGATGCCCTGCTCCGCACCGGGTCCCTTCGATACCGGCCTGCTGCCTGCAACGACCACAGCGCCTGCAGGCACTACCATCTGCCCGTTTTCATTGGCACGGATATATTCTCCTGTCGTCGCATCGAAAATGGCGGTGGAAGAATTGATGATAACTCCCGTTCCTATCACCGCATTCTCCTTGACGATGGTTCCTTCGTAAATGCCGCAGTTGCCGCCGATGAACACATTGTCCTCGATGATTACAGGCAGTGCTCCTACCGGCTCAAGTACTCCTCCGAGTTGGGATGCCGCAGAAAGATGGACATGCTTTCCTACCTGTGCGCATGATCCGACAAGTGCATGAGAGTCAATCATGGTGCCTTCGTCCACATATGCGCCGACGTTGACATATGCAGGCGGCATCATGATCACAGACGGAGCCAGATATGCGCCTCTGCGGACGCTGCTGCCTCCCGGAACTATACGCACTCCGTTTTCGGCAGTGAAGGTCCTGGTCGGATAGGTATCCTTGTCGAAGAACGAGAACTGTCCCTGCGACATATCCTTGAGCGTGCCGAGCCTGAATCCTGAAAGGATGGTCTCCTTCACCCATGAATTGACCTTCCAATCTCCGTCCACCTTCTCGGCGACCCTGACGCGGCCTGCCTCCAGGTCTTCTATAGTCTGATAAAATTTATTTCTTTCTTCCATTATCATTATTTGATTCCATTCTGCTATAGTGCAGTAAGGAAAACTGAATCCCTCCCACTTCGTGGGCCCCTCCCGTTCACGATGGCCACGGGCGGCCACGGTTTTCCTTACTGCACTATAGCAGAACACATATAATAATTATATTAGTTTCAAGTCCTTTATCGTCTGAACCATCAGGTCATATGTAGACTGCTGGGCTGGCACCAGAGGGAGACGGAACTCATTCTCTATCAACCCCATGGCATGCATGGCAGCCTTTGCTGGGATAGGATTGCTCTCAACAAAACAGTTTGTAAAGAGCGGAGTAAGTTCTTCATTGAGCCTATAGGCCTTTTCCATGAAACCACCCTGGATGGCCTTGACGAAACGGGACATATGTTCAGGAGCCACATTCGATGCCACACTGATGATACCTGCGCCGCCCTTCTCCATCATCCATAAAGTGTCATCATCGTTCCCGCTCAAGACCATGAAATCTTCTGGGGCATTACGAAGAATCTCTTCGATCTGTCCACGATTGCCAGAAGCCTCCTTCACTGCGACTATATTGTCTATCTCCGCCAGCCTCAATGTAGTCTCTGCGCTCATGTTGGCACCGGTACGTCCGGGAACGTTATACAGAACAACCGGCGTGTCGGTCGACTCAGCCACAGCCTTGAAATACTGATACTGCCCATCCTGAGTCGGCTTGTTGTAGTATGGAACCACTATAAGGAATGCATCAACTCCGTACGGATCGAGCATCTGCATGCTTCTTATCGTATGCTTGAGGGAGTTGGTTCCTCCACCGACCACAATAGGGAGACCTTTAGAATGGGCCTTTGCGGTCTGAAGGACCTTTATGCGCTCGTCATCCTCAAGACACGGGGTTTCACCAGTCGTTCCTAATGGTACGAGGAAGTCTATCCCCGCCTCCACCTGACGGTCCACGAGAGCGGCAAAAGCGTCATAATCCACTTCTCCGCCCTTGAACGGAGTAATGAGTGCCGTGCCGCAACCTGTAAGATTTATATTTTTGTTCATATTAATATTAGATTTCTCGACTTCGCTCGAAATGACAATGACTACGCTCGAAATGACAATATCAGGTCCTTGAATTCATGCACGCCGGTCAGTCCTTCGGTCTTTAGGGCAGCAACGACTGCACCTGAAGCGAAACCCTCACGCGAGAAGGCCTCATGAGTCATTGTGATGCGGTCGTTCGCGCCTTCGAAACCGACGGTATGTATGCCCGGAATCTCTCCGCATCTTACCGACTGCACGTCAACCTTGGTAGCCATGTTGGCATCCACGATGTCCGCCAGAGTCTTTGCTGTGCCGCTCGGAGCGTCCAGTTTGTGGCAATGATGCATCTCCACCATGTAAGGACTGTAACCTCCGGCCTCACCGAGAAGACGGGACACATAGTCCGTTACGGCAAAGAAGGCGTTCACACCGACAGAGAAGTTTGTGGCCCAGATCATCGGTGTGCCGCATTTCTCGAAATATGCCACGACCTCGTCCCTTATGTCAGCCCAGCCGGTGGTTCCGACGACTACGGCCTTGAAGTTCTCGGCCAGGAACCTGTAGTTGGCCTTGAATGCTGCGGGTGTAGTGAAGTCGATGCATACGCATTCCTTCGCCAGAGCAGGGTCGGTCTCGGTCACCGCCTCGCTCCATCCGGCATATTCAAGGCCTTTGGAAAGGATGATCTTCTCGACCATCTTTCCCATTTTTCCGTATCCGCTTATATATATTCTTGTTTTCATGATTTTTTATGACAGGGAGACTAAAACGTCTCCAGTTCTTCAGGGTGGTCGAAGAGGTGGTCGTGAAGGTCCTGAACCACTTCCGTAAGTTCCTCACGGTCAACCACAAAACTGATATTCACAAATGATGCACCCTGAGAGATCATATACACATTACATCTCTTCAGAGGGGCGAATGTCTTCTTGAGCATTCCGTTCAGACGGACGATGTTCTTTCCGATGACAGAGACCTGCGCCTTGTCGTCGTCCACTATCACATCCGCAAACTCGGAAAGAGCAGAGACCGTACTGTCCACATTCTCCGAGGCATCCACCGTAACTGAGATGTTTGCCTCTGACGTACTGATCAGGTCCACGGACACCTTGTTCTCGCTGAAGATCTCGAACACACGGCGAAGGAAGCCGGAGGTATTGATCATCCTCATGGAGAAGATGTTTATCACGCGGATGTTCTCTTTGAATGATACCGACTTAACACCATCCTCGATGAGTTCGTTGCGGAGGATGGCTGTACCCTTTCCTGAAGGATTCATCGAATTCAGGACATAGATAGGGATGTTCTTCTTCACCGCCGGCTCAATGGTCAGAGGATGGAGGACCTTGGCCCCGAAATGAGCCATCTCGGCAGCCTCCTCGAACGATATCTTCTCCAGATATTTGGTATTCTGCACCTTGCGTGGATCTGCAGTGCGGACACCGTCCACGTCAGTCCATATCTCTATCCTTTCAGCGTCGACTGCCATTCCGATAAGGGACGCAGAATAATCAGATCCTCCTCTGCCCAGAACGGTCTGCCGTCCGGCCATGTTCGATGCTATGAAACCCTGGGTGATGACAGCATCCATCCCTTTGTAGGCTTCCTCGATCATTCCGGGTACCCTTGCCACGATCTCTTCCACCACAGGCTCGCCCTTCAGATAGGAATCATTGGTTATCATCATCTTGCGGGCATCGATCCAGTTGGTCCTGATGCCTTTTGCATTCATAGCAAAACAGATGATGGTAGATGAGAGAAGTTCTCCGTTCGATATGATTATGGCCTTGTTGCGGTCTGAAAGTTCACCCACTGCGCACACGGCATTCGCCAGAGCGTCCAGTTCGTCACAGATGGCGTTCACACGGCCGACAGCACTTTCCTTCTGGACAGGATTCTGCTCAAGAAGTTCACATGCCAAAGAGACATGACGCTGACGGAGTTGGGCCAGAAGGTCCTTTGTCAGGGCAGAATCCTTCGCGGCTGCCGCATCGGAAATCCTGTAGAGAAGGTCTGTTACCTTCGAAAGGGCCGACACCACCACTACCGGCTTCTGATCCAGTTTGCCCCCTATAATGAAAATGGTTCTTGTGATCGCTTCGAAATTCGCTACCGAAGTGCCACCAAACTTCATTATTATCATAATATTACGTTTCCTTGTTATTATTCTATTGTCTACTTATTATATCAGTATATATACGGATATAATTGTTTATTGCGTATTCGATGTCCTTCAGCAAGATATGCTCCTCGGGGCGGTGGGCCACATGGATGGAACCCGGACCGCAGAGAATCTTATGTCCGAAACAAGACAGTTGCGGAGCATCGCTTCCGAAGGCCACCGGCTTTGAAGGGAAGCCGTCAAGCACCTCGAACCTGCTCGGAGAATCTCCACCGAAAGCCTTTACGCTCATGGACTTCTGCCACAGGGCCACATCCTTTGCCACTATGTCGGATCCGTCCTGGACCTGCCTACGCCCGAACCTCAACTTCGCATCCGGTCCGGCAATGTTCTTCATCACATTGCAGACCATCTCGTCAGACTCGAAGGTGGTCCTGAAGTATACCCTGCAAGTGAGACTGTCACTCAGGATGTTCTGCGGGTTGTCGCTCACAAGCCTGCCGACATTCCACGTGGTCGCTCCCAGAACCTCGTCTTCAGGAAAGACAATGCTCCGGAGGGCATTCAGAAAGTCATTGAAATGAATTATCGCACTATGCCCGTTTTCAGGATAGCCGGAATGGCATGACCGACCTGTGAATGTCACCTCAAACGACTTTGTACCTTTTGCAGCCGAAGCCATGCAGTTGTCGGTAGGTTCGCCGACTATCACCCAGACATCAGAGGCGTCTCCCGACATGACGGAACTGAAGGCTTTTGCCCCAAAAGACCCCGTCTCTTCTCCCGCGAGAAGCAGGAGTCCGAAACCGTCACATCCTCTGCTTTCCAGCACCTTGCATGCCTCGTACATGGCGAAGATCTGTCCCTTGGCATCACACGAGCCTCTTCCACAGATCACTTCACCGTCCATTACAGGAGATATGTACGGAGGAACCGTGTCAAGATGGGTACAGAAAATGACTTTCGGTATGCCCCACGACACGAGGAGATTCTTCGTCCCGTCACCGACATCATAAGTCTCGACCTTTCTGCCGGGACCGGCAAGTTCTGCTGCCAGAATATCGGCAAGGGCAGCCTCCTTTCCGGAGGTCGAATCAACACTCAGAATCCTATGAAAAAAGTCAATGTCCATATACAAAAAAGCAAAGAACACGCAGTGACGCATTCTTTGCAAAGATAGTCATTTTTACAATACGTAAATCAATTGACAACGATTTCGTCAAGAAACAGAAAACCTCTCATGGTGCTTCTGTATGCATGGTACCGCACATACCTTACTTCCTCGTCCAAAACCGTATCGAAACTGCGGAAAAGAAGGTCCGGAGCGTTGACAGAAACATCATTCCAGACGGTGGTCACCAGACGGAAATCCTCACCGTCTTCCGAAACAAGAATATCCACCTTCCGCGGCATCTTATCTCCTTATATTTACCATTCCCCGTCATCTGATGCAGGGTCTGCATGGCATAGAATTCACCCGCATCATCGGAAGCATTGACTGTCACTCCCCTGGCACTGAC
>JAFVHZ010000002.1 GCA_017474265.1 Bacteroidales bacterium
CTGGATGATGAGTTTGGCACATTCCATACATGGAGATGCCGTCACATAGAGGGTGGCATCCTTGCTGTTGTTCCCGGACTTGGCAACCTTGGTGATTGCATTGGCCTCGGCATGAAGTACATACGGCTTTGTCACTCCATTTTCATCTTCACACTGATTCTCGAATCCGGATGGGGTGCCGTTATAGCCGTCGGATATGATCATCCGGTCTTTCACCAGAAGCGCACCGACCTGACGACGCTTGCAATAGGAATTACGCGCCCAGACTCCTGCCATCTCTATGTAACTGCTGTCAAATTTCTCCATAATGAAACATATTATCTCTGATAAAGATATCTCTTGATGCTCTTCTTAGGAGTCCTCTCGAAATCCTCTGACATCACTTCTATCTTCTTGAGTTTCGCATAGTTAGGAAGTTCCTTATTCAGTTCAGGAAGAGTATCTTCCATATACTTGATGAATTCTTTCTGATTCATTCCGTCCTTGGAGCCCTGAGCGAAGTCAGGATATATAAGGGCTGTAAGTCCTCCGTTATCCTCGACCACAAGAGAATCAACGACATATGGCTGGCTGTTGATCACAGTCTCCACCTCCTCAGGATAAATGTTCTGACCGGAAGGACCTAGGATCATACACTTGGACCTGCCCTTTATGAAGAGACTTCCGTCCGCATCGATCACACCCATGTCACCGGTACGGAACCATCCGTCCTCTGTAAACACATCTGCCGTAGCCTCTTCGTTCTTGAAATATCCGAGGAAGACGTTTGCGCCCTTCACCTGGATTTCGCCAGGCACGTTCTGAGGATCCCTTGACTCGATTCTGACTTCCATGTTAGGCGCCGCCTTTCCGCAGGAATAGAGTTTCTCCTCCTTCCAGTCATCATATGTGATGATAGGAGCACACTCCGTCATGCCATAACCTACAGTGAACGGGAAGTTCATCTTCTTGAAGAAGGCCTCGACCTCCTTGTTGAATGCTGCACCACCGATGATCACTTCATAGAACTCGCCTCCGAAAGCATTGACAAGTTCGGTCCTTACCTTATTGAGTACCACCTGGTTCAATCCCGGCACCTTCATGAGGAACTTTATGCCCTCCTTCTCCAGGACTGGCTTCACCTTGCTCTTGTATATCTTCTCGATGACAAGAGGCACAGCAATGACCACTGACGGCTTCACCTCAGCCAGAGCCTGCATTATGACCTTAGGGCTCGGGAGCCTTGACAGGAAATGCACATGACATCCTACAGAAAGTTCAAAGAGAACCTCGAACATAAGTCCATACATATGTGCGCACGGAAGCATCGACACAACTCTCGAAGTATGGTTCAGTTGAGGAAGGACCTTTGAAGCAAACTGCATATTGGACCAGATGGCCCTATATGGTATCATCACACCTTTAGAGAATCCCGAAGTACCTGAGGTATAATTAATTACCGCAAGTTCGTCAGCAGAATCCTCATAATAATCGATATCCTTGGCCTCGAAAGCCTCCGGATATTTCCTGCCGAAAAGTTCGTTGAGGTGTTCCTTTGCTGTCACGATATTCTCATCGGCGGCATACAGGATCTTGAAGTTGTTCACCTGTATGATTGCATGAAGACCAGGCATCTCAGACTCCGAGAGTCCCTCCCAGATAACTTCATCCACAAAGAGGATCTTCGCCTCAGAATGATTTGTAAGATGGTGTATGTTGCTGGACTTGAACTCATGCAGGAGCGGCACAGGCACTGCACCATATGTCATCGTAGCGAGGAATGCCACGGCCCAGTTGGCCTGGTTGCGTGAGCAGATCGCCACCTTGTCTCCTTTCTGAAGGCCGCATTCCTCAAACATTATCTGAAGTTTGGCCATACGCCTCGCCACATCACCGAACTTGAGTGTGACGCCCTGATAGTTGGATATCGCAGGACGGTCCCAGTTCTTCTTGAACGCCGCTTCAAAAGCCTTGTTTACTGATGTAAATTCCATAATATTCCAAGTTAAAGTACATTTATCTATTTCAACTGCACGGTACGATGCCTGCCGTCATAGCACAACACATCCACTGCACCGCCTTCCAAAGGCTTGACCTCACTGTCCGGACGGATCATCTCATTACCGCTGAATGCAGTAAGAGGGTCACCACCGTAGAACGGATAGATCAGAGTCTGGATGGAAGTCCTTACCACCCAGAACGTGCTGCCTGACACGACCATGCGCTCAGGCAGAGCCTTCACAGTCTCTGAAGGCCTGATGCCCTTCCACGAGGCCGGCTTCTGTCCCTTGAGATTATACATCTCCACGGTATTGTCCTTGTGGAGGACCATTATATTGTATTTTCTTGTTCCATTGAAATCATAGACATCCGGTCCTATGAGGATTTCCTTTCCAAGGTTTACAGGGAAACCCGACACATATCTTCCCAGTCTGTCTATGAGATATATCTCACTGCCCGCACCAAACGCTATCTGGAGTTTTCCGTTGGCATAATAGTCGATATTCTGAGCCGTTCCGCATATAGGCTTCTTGAACGGAATTCCCCAGAGGTCCTTGCCATCCTCGCTCAGACAGAGGGACAGATGGGAGTTCTGATAGAACCTGTTCATCTTGCCGGTACCCGAATTCTTCACCTCGAATGGTCCCGACGGCACAGTCACGACAGTATCACGTTCGAAAGCCGGAGCCTTCGTCTTCTGAAGAGAGAGTTTCCAGAGATCTGCATTGACAGACAGGCCTTTCTTTGAGTGGGACACAGTCAGCACCAAAGGACAGAACTCGGCATCCTCATATAACCCGGCAAAAGACTTGACGAAAGACTTCGTGAATATATCTTTCACGGAATCATCTGCCTCTGAAAAAGAGAAATAAGACACCGCAGAAGCACGGGAGCGCGCCAGAAGATCATCCTGACCGGCATCCGCCATATACTCCTTCAAGGTATACTCAAGGGCCCTGCCATCCTTATACTCTGCAATGGCTGCCTGACTTCCGACCACGGCCCATCCTCCGGTGAGAACAAAACATGACTCGTCTTCCAGGCCGAAGTGACCGCCGAAGACAGAAGCCACCGCACCGGGATATGGCCACCGGCCGGTATCGGAAGGCAGTTGGAAAGACTTTGCTCCCAACCTGACCAGAAGCACCCTTTCCACTGCGCTGCCTACGCCAAAAGACGCAGTCGCAACCTCTCTTACATCCATCTGATGCATGAGCGCAACAGGCTCGATACCGATATTCCTTTCAATTTCCTTACGGTTTGCCAGAGTCTTCTGAAGTGACTGTCTTGAATCAAGATAGCCCATATAAGCGTCAACATAGCCGTCGACATTCCCCATAGGAAGAGAAACCACAAAACGGGCATAAGACGGCAGAACTGACGACACCGACGACACAGCAGGCTCGGAAGACGCCAGAACAGACATGAACTCTGACGGATCTCCGTCATATACCGCTGTTCCGGAAAGAGAAATATGATTTCTGGCATCCTTCATATCCAGAACAGTCCAGTCCGCAATCCTCGAAATGAAACCCGAATATGAAGAATACTTCTTCACCAGCACCGAAGGCAGCAGATTACCAGCATGGGAGTTGGAAAAGAACAGGATGTCCGCCCCAGAGACCGAAGCGGACGCTTTGTCAAAGCCTGCAGCATGCATGACGGAAATCCCCTTGCTGACATGACGCAGGGAAGATCTCAGTATAGTCTCGGAACCGGAGGCCACAACCATCGGGCGGCCCAGAACCGGCTCAGCATACAAGCCATTTTCTTTGAGGCTGTCAAGAAGAGCCTGTGCATCATCAGATAGCGCATCAGCGTCCATCTGCACTTCGAAGACATACAGGGGCACAAGACCTCCGGAATAATGGAGCGAAACCACACCCCGACGCTTCATCACTGAAGACGGCAGATCCATTCCGTCGTATATTCCCGGCAGAGCCTTTTCCACCTTGGAAAAGCATGCTACGGCAATGGCGTCGGAAGGAACTGCGGGAAGAAGTTCATATCGGTCCTGATCTGCAACCTGAGAAACCTTGCGGTCATCGTCCGGACCCGAATCCGAATATAAGACAGCAACTGCCACCCCGGTGCCAAGCACCAGGACGGCAAGAACTGAAAGACAGAAAATCAGTGACTTTCTATCCATTATCTGACCGCAATAGCCTCAATCTCCACCTTTACACCAAGCGGAAGAGCAGCAGCCTGATAACATGCCCTTGCCGGCTTGTCACCGGTGAAGTACTCCGCATACACCTCATTCACAGCCTTGAAATCTGCTATATCCGCCAGAAGCACTGTAGTCTTCACAACATTGTTGTAATCCATACCGGCCTCCTTGAGGATCGCTCCGATATTCTTGAGCGACTGGTGTGCAGCAGCCACGATATCTTCCTGAACCTTTCCGTCAGCAGGATTTACAGGAATCTGACCTGAAATATACAGAGTACCATTCACTTCGATCGCCTGTGAATATGGGCCCACCGCCTTCGGTGCATCTGGAGTCGCTATTACCTTTTTCATCTCTTATCTTTTTATTTGGTTTAACATACAAAGATAATCATTATTTGGTTATTACCAAAGGTAATAAACCCGTATAGGATGCATGCAAACAAAGAAGCCAGGCTTTTCAGCCTGGCTTCAAAGTAGCCCCGAGCAGAATCGA
>JAFVHZ010000027.1 GCA_017474265.1 Bacteroidales bacterium
ACGGTAGATATGCACATCAGGACTCTGCGCAAAAAGCTCGGAGATTCAGCAAAACGAATCGAAACGATCATCGGAGTCGGGTATCGCCTGGAGGGTGAAGATAAATGACGAAAAAGATCTTTCGATCAACACTGAGCGGATTGACGTAGCCCGAATAGAAATAGAGGTAACGACCGCCGGCGGCAGAGGACTTGTCAGGACAACGGGTCCAATAATCACCCTCGCAGCCTACGCCTGAGACTTCCTCGGAGTTGCAACGCCTGTAACCGGCAGCAGGGAGGAAGATAGCGTTTCCGTTCGGTCCGGTCACCTCATATCCCTTGCGCTCCTCATCCCATGTCCACGTGCAGCACTCATAAAGTTCTGCCATATGTCTTGCGGAAGGCAGACTATCACCGAACTCCGCAACTGCGTCGTCAAACGTAAAGAAGCCTTCTGCATTCTCTTCCGCCCAGAGGGTACCCGACGGGAGACCCAAATCTACAAAGCCCTCACTGTTCTTTGGCACCTCCGAACTCTCTTTGCTCTGCAGTGGAGGGCAGGCAGCCGCTGGCTTCTTTTCTTCATTCTGCGATTCTTCGTCCATTTCATGCTTGAATGCGTCGAAATTCATTCCTGCCCTCTGAAGCCTTGAGAAGAGCGCCTTTTCATAGCACTCCATTGTGGCCAACTGCATAGCCATGTCATTCCTCTCTCCCACAGGGACCTTTTTGAATTCTTCTGATTCCATGAAAGCGTCGAGTTTCGCTCTCTTCTCGCCAAGTTCCTTGAACTCCGCGATCATTCTTTTCTGATAATCTTTCATTTGTGTAAGTGTTACATAATTTTACAAGTCTTTTCAGACATATTTTCCTTGTGATTTTCAAAACATACTCGGCTGAACTTGTCGTTCTCGGTACTCTGCGAGTAATTTGTCTAACCTTCTTTCAAGAGACCTGCTCTTCGACAATGCCGAGGGGTTGCGTGTGCGGAAATAGAGTTTCTGCGCCTCCCTCATTTCCTCCGCGACATCAATAATCTGTTTTTCCATATACAATCTGTTAAAAAGGTAAATCCGGATCATCAATCTCTATGTACTGATCGGGCGCACTCCTTATAGGCTGTTCCATGTGACATTCGTAGATATATGCTTCTATTGAGGCGAGTGTATCTGCCACGCTACCAGCCTCATAACTACTGAAGTACCAAGTCTCGGAAAGAAACCGTACGGTAAGCACTGGATTTTCGCAGGCCTGCTTCGCATAGGTAATCTCCCAACAGTCATCCCAAGTTGCCTCAAACAGATTCAGGACCCTTGATATTATTTCCGCTTCCGTTAGGAATAGTAGGTCTTTTGCCATGATTCAAACGTTTTATCAATGTCTCAATACCGCGCCCATCCTTAATGCCCTTGCCGGAAAACCATCCCTTGTAAGGGTAAAAGGTTATGCGGTGTCCATTATGAAAAAAGACCAGGGATTTATTGTCCCTGATCTCCGTAACTTCGTATCCCAGTCTTTCTAAACGCTCCTTTGCATAAGCGATACGACTGACTTCCTTCGGCTCGCGCACTTCCTCGCGATACCACTCACTTGTGCTACTCATATTCAATCTTGTTGAGGTAATACTACCGGGCTCCAATGTGTGACATGATCCAGCACACCATGAACATATGACAGCCAGCCATAAAAAGGTTCATAGGACGCTATTTCAATTCCGGCCACGTCGTCATAAACAAGAACGTCCGCGTCAGGCTCCGGCAACCTGTCATCTACTTTGATCCAATCCTCTGCGGTCATATCTATTCCTCCAACTTTTTGAGACAATCAGCAGTAGCGTAATCCGGGATCATCTTTCCCCGACACGATACCTTGAAATAATTGCCACATTTAACCTCCTCAATGCGCCCCTTTTTGCCGACATACTTCGGGTGCATCGGACACGCCACAATCACGACACAATCGCCAACATTAAATAGAGACTCATGCACATTTCCTGTAACTTCTGCCCATTCACGAGTCGGCGCTTGCGTAACGCATTCGTCGTCAACATCACCATTCCATAGAAAAGCAAATACGCCTCGAACAAAGCGAACTTCTATGCACCCACGTTCCTCTAAGCAATCAAAAGTGATAATGTCGCCCTCATAAATTTCTTTGCCGTACTTATCTTTGAGACTAGTAAACTGACCGACTGTCTCTGGATTAACCTCAAAGTAGCGGTAGTAACGACCATCATCGCTATATGTATGAATGATCACTTTATTATCGTGTCTATGGGCTTCCAAATCACCATACACCCATTTGCCGTCAGAGGTTAGTCCCCTGAATTTAATTTCTCGCATAATCAGTCCTCATTTTTGGTGTTCTTTTCATACTCAGAATAATCTTTCCCAATCACTTTGTAAACTGTCCTAAACATTGCGTTCTTTTCTTCTACACTCATAGTATCTATGCGGTCGATACTTTGATCTAACTTAATGTTAAGTATAACAAGGATAGGGTAAAGTGTGGGTTCTGCATTATCAGCATATCGAAGAAATTCCTTTAGTAGTTTAATGGCATCTTCTTTTGTAATGTTTGTTTTCATAACCTTCCCTCCAAATAGTTGCACCTTCCTTTAGTCATACCTACCGCCAGTCATGAGCCAAACTTTGTTTCCTTCAGCGTCAGCATATTCATTATAATAGTGACAATCCCTCCAATCTTCAAAAGTTGTATATCTATCACACTCGAAGTGATCTCCGTTTTTGACCACGAGGTTATATTCTTTCTCATGAACATAGTATGATTGATCACAATAAATCGGATTCCCGGTCGCATAGATTTCTTCCATTAGCGCCTTTCTCCCCGAGAATACCTCGGATTTAGACACTCCCGTCCTTTTGTATTTCGCATGAAAATCCGACACGGATATAGTTTTGTTATATTTGATACCCATAATGCACTAAATTTTATCTCGAAGAATTTTACAATATGCTCCGCTTATCGCAGCGCACTTTTTTGATTTCCTGTCGTAAAAAAAACAGGATAAACACAAGTTTACGGCTCTCATAGGCGCTCCTTTATTCGGTGTTCGACATCATGACCATAGTCAAATTCAGAGTTTTCCAAATACGACGAACACCCCTCATCGGGGCATTCGTTATCAGCGATCCTCAACCAGTCTTTATCAGAGAAAGCCTCCGCAACGAGACTCTTGACCGCATAACATACCAGAGCGACAAGCGCCAGTATAAAACTTATAAACAATATCAACATAGTTCCTGACTTGCTTTACGGAATAAAACTTCATAAAAACGGAAACGCCTTTCCTCAATAGGTATATCCGCAACATACCGAGTAGCCTGAGACAACCACTCTTCATAACATTTCGGACAAAACCACTGATTCAAAGCAGCAATATAATAGCCCTTTGTAGGGACACTCGCGCAACTATCGCATATGCCCTTCGTGTTGCCTCCAAAAGCCTTCATTAGTTCTGGCCGACTTACTTCGAGTACCAGAAAACCTTTGCTGTTATCAACTTTCTTCATAATTTCCAATTGATCTCAATGCTTAATAACCGGCAAGCCTGCTGCAATTGATGAACATAAATAAGATTCGATATTCTCACGTGATGTATTCCCCCTATTGTATAGCAATAGCAATCATTGAATGACAGATAATACTTCTTAACGAAAACAAGGCCATCCTTATGCCACCACTTGCCTATAAGCGACCCTTCTTTATCAATATCTACTTGATGTGGACGAAATCCATTCTTTTCCAGAAAATCATCGGTAATTAGGACAGGTTCTACATCATCTTCACATTCTTCAAACACACATGTATCAAAGAGGCTGATATAGTTTGAGTCAAGGCAAATAGCCCGAACACGAGCAATAGAGCCTTTATGAAATCCGATTTCGCCTACCCGAACTATGTCGCCAATCATTAACTCAGTCCCTTTCATTTCTGATTCCTCCATCTTAACTGCGCCACCAATGCACCGCAGATAACTAATACTATTAACATCATTACAACCATATTGCTATCTGATAATCCTATTATCCAGTTTTATTATAAACACAGGCTCTAAAGCCGGCGCGCCCCATTCAACCTTACCGAGATCAAGCGTAATTTCTTTTATACTCCACCTCATCGTCGTAGCGGTATACCCCCGATGAAATACAACAAAATCGTACTTCTTGAGCATTTCATCGTAGTTCTTTTCATCCTGTAGCACACAACACGAACACGCTGTACAATGTTCGCTCATGCATGAAAGATCATCCGGAGAAAAACACCGGGTAAGCCGCCTGCGCCAGTACGCATTGCACGCCCTGTACTCTTCCTTCTTTTCCTCGGATTCTATCATGTCGTACCACCTGCGCTTCAATACCAAGTGTAGGGCTGCTTCTTTTCCTCGTATCATATCTTTGCAAATTTTTGTCGTTGAGGTATCGTAGCGTAGAACGCTTGAAGAAGGTCAGGATCGTGTTCCCTCAGATATTTCTTGATAAGAACAAGTTCGCTTTCATCCTGAGCCTGCATGATGCGCGAGCGAATAGCCTTGCGTCCTTGTGACAATTTCAGAAGTTCTACATTTATCTGAGCGTTCCTCCTTGATGTCGTCTTGGGATGCGTTCGCTCTGCAATCAATGCAGCCTGCTTATCGGCAAGTACCCGTTCTTCGCTACGCAGGACTTTTTCAAGACCCTGTGATAAATGCAGAGAGATTATATTACGAACCTCATGCATATCCCAAGTCTTGTTGTCGCACAAGTATTCAATGACCTTGTCGGAGACTTTATCAATAAACTTTTTCATCTTCAACTAATAATAGATTTGTACGTTGCTAAACAAAGAGAACGTGCCATATTGACCTCAACGGCATTGCCGATGTACTTCTTTTGCTCTGCCTGGGTCCCTACAAGAATATAGTCATCTGGGAAGCCCATAATTCGTTTGAGTTCCAAAATGCGTAACATTCTCATTTTAATATCGACAATATTATAATGCGCCATAAATTCCTTTATCTTAACCATCATAGGCGTATCACTCTCATACACCTCTATTGCTAAGTCTCCTGTTTCTGTAGATATTAAATACGGCGGCATTTTATCCATGCGTGCGATCAGCGTGAAACAAGGAGAATCAACGGAACCTCCTGCAGAACTATATTGAGGATTCATCAAAAATCTATTGACTGTCACCAATTTTTGTTTCGGCGTAGTCAATATAGCAGGGCTCGGCATATCAGGATCCGACAATTGCCCACCTCCCGAATATTCATTGGCAATAAAATGACTCGTTACTAACGACATCCTATCCTTAGTAGTTATCACGGGACACGGATCATCACATGAATGATTGTGCCCATTGCCATAATATGCCGAAATAAATGCATGATGATCTTTGGTAGTGATAGCGCCGGCCGGCTCTTCCACCGAAATGTTCTTGCTTTTTGGAGAGCCGCTAAACTGCTTAGACAAGAATGCAACCTTTCTTCGAGCAAAAGAGGTCCCATTCGAGTCCCATTTTATATCATAAGAGGGGTTGCCACCTGCAACAAACTTAATAAGTCCAGCATATATCCGTTCCAAAGTAGCCTCTACAAGAGGCTTCTTTCGAGCAAATATACTCTCTCCCTCATCATTAAAATCGAGACACTCACGAACAGGTCTCCACTTATCTAATGAGCCAAACAGCGAGGTTTCCCCACCTTTACAATGGGTAGGAACTGGAAATACTATCGGTAACCCATGCTTTGCAAAAACCCCAAAGAATCTTTTCCGGGAAGTGTATGCACCGTAATCGGCGGCGTTCAATATCCGATGATCAAATTTGTAGCCGTACTTCTTCACATTGCGTACCCAACGGATATAACTCTTGCCTTTATCCATTGAGACGGGTTTGCCGTTCTCATCCACATCGCCCCAACTCATAAACTCTTCCACATTCTCAATCTGAATATAATCCGGCTTGATTGCCTCAATATAGCGAAAGAGGTGTTCTGCAAGCGTCCTGCTATCTGCATCACGAGGCATACCGCCTTTTGCCTTGCTGAAATTGGTGCACTCCAACGAAGCCCACAAGACCAGTAATGAATCCGGATATATCCTGCGACATTTCTCAATGTGAGATATAAGCGGAGAAAGTTCCAGTGTTCTGATATCTTCAGTAAAATGCAGCGCATCCGGATGATTAGACGCATGTGAGGCAATTGCATTAGCATCATGATTGACACAGGCGATTACTTTAGCACACTTGTATCCGTCTATTTCAGCCGTCTCAACTCCCGTACTTGTTCCGCCTGCACCGCAGAACAAGTCAACATACAATAGTTTCATTTGATTCTGATTAAAACAATGACTGTTGTGTAACAATATGCCCGTTGATTTCCTCAACGCCCAGGCACTCGCGTTCAAAACGCTTTTGAGAAACCTCAAAATACCCCTTGTCAATCTCGCAGCCGTAGAAGTCAAGCCCCATGCGATAAGCCGCGATGCGACTGCTTCCACTCCCAAGATGTGTATCAAGTATTTTCTGCCCCCCCCGACAATAGTTCTGATAGATCCAGCCGTATAGAGCAACGGGCTTCTGTGTAGGATGAATGCGAAACTCATTCTTTGACTTGTCTCCCTGCATTATATGCCCCTCAGCAATACTCTTGCCCTGCAACATTCCGTTCCACATGAAGCGGAACATCCTGACAGAATCAAACAGATTGGTGGCAGCGATCTCGCAATCAGAGAAGGAACTATTGCCGTTGCATTTATCCCATACGATTCGTCCGTGGTCAAAGACATAATCAAAGTAATTACATCCCCATACGATGTAGTGCTTGCTGACGCGCTTGATTTCGTCGAACACATCAGCAGTAGGTACCTTCCACTTATCCGTAACGGGATATTCTTTCCTCGCGACAGCAGTCGTGCTGACCGCCTTCCCGTAGAAAGCCCTGCGTTCCGGACCGGAGAAATACGGAGGATCGGCAACGACAAGGTCAAAGAATCCATCCGGCAAAGACCTCATATAG
>JAFVHZ010000028.1 GCA_017474265.1 Bacteroidales bacterium
CACATATAACGGAACGTCGCACACGCTTACGGCAAGACAGACCGATATTCTTCTTTTGCTGTCGCAGAATATCGGAGCGATGGTAGAAAGGGAGCATATACTGAAGACCATCTGGGGAGATGACAGTAACGCCAATTCCCTGGCTCTTAATGTCCAGATAACCTACCTGCGAAGGATTCTCGAAGATGACGACAGGATATCCATAGTGTCGTTGAAGAAGAAAGGCTATATATTGCAGGTGAAGTGAAGCAACAAACAAGTGTTGCTATAATCTGAGTTTATTTAATCAAATTGATCCAATTGGTAATATCGTTGAGCACTTCATCTGATATTGTTTCTTCAATGGCTCCATAATTAAGAGCGGTGGCAGGAGTACAATGCTGAAACAAATGATTTAATCCGTCATATTCCTTTATCAAGTTCTTCTTGTTCTTCGGTAAATTCGCCTCAATGACCGACAGGTTATCTGAACTTAACACCTGCAAATCCAATGTTCCGTTCAATGCCATAACAGGACATTTGATCTTGCGGATAGCATCTGCAGGGTCATATCCCAAGAACCAAGTCAGCCAATTACCTCCATATGTAATGCATTTCACAAGGTTGGATTTGAAGTTGTTCGGCAATGCAAAGCCTTTATCATTGCACAGATCCTCAATGTATTTTGATTTGTCATCAATCTCTTTGCCATTGATTCTGTCCTTGTAAACGATTCTTAAAGCTGAGGCATAGTCATTTATCAGTTCTTGTGGAACGCCTTGCTGCAGCATTGCTGCCTCATTCTGGCCAACGATCACCTCAATGCCATCGGCTGCTCCACCAGCAAATGAAATCAGGAAATCTACACTTTTGTTTGCACCCATCATAAATGCAATGGTACCTCCTTCACTATGCCCCAGAACTCCAATCTTGCCAAACTTATTAAGGTTACGGAGATATTCGACACCTGCTTCTGCATCAGCAAGATTGTTTTCGGTAGTTGTTCCTTTAGTAGGACCAGTAGATTTACCGACTCCTCTGTCATCATATCTAAGTGAGGCAATGCCGTTTCTGGCAAGAAAATCCGCTATCACAAGGAATGGCTTATGGTCAA
Source organism: Bacteroidales bacterium (assembly GCA_017474265.1). GTDB lineage: Bacteria > Bacteroidota > Bacteroidia > Bacteroidales > UBA932 > Cryptobacteroides. The sequence continues at coordinate 1,094 of JAFVHZ010000028.1, forward strand.
AGACTTCCTCATTACGATTCTGTTCGCCGCTTCCTGAAACCATCAGTACTACAGGTACCGATTTTTTCTTGTAAGCATCATAGTTCACAGGGTATGTCAGGGTACCTGATAATTCTGCTCCTTCAGCATCATTACTGAACACAACTTCTTCCGTGTCATAGGCAAATGGTCCTACAGGTGTTTGAGGACGTCTCACCTCAAACCCTCCCGGCTTGAGACTAAGAGGCAAAGACATTCCATTTTGAGTAAATGTTCCTTCAACCATATCAGCAGACACCTTTCTGCCCTTGTATGTTGCTCTTAATATAGGAATGGAAATATTCAGACTGTCAGAATCATTCTTGAGCAGTTCAACTGGTATTTCCTTTGCTCCCTGATCCGGAACATCCATTGTGCAAGACTGTTGCCCATCAGGAGTGGTATTAATTACAAAACAGATATTCAGTTCCCTTGCTCCGACATTGATACAACCTGACCAACTCTCAGAAGTAGTAATCTCCTGCGCATGTCCCAGAAGTACCGTACATAATCCAATGGCACAAAGTGTTAATGTCCGTTTCATAAAATCTCCATTTAGTGTTTACAAACTTACAAAATACTCTTCTTTATAAATATAATTGGTGCAGAAATCCATGCATTCTATATGAATGCTTTATGCCGTCCCAAAATCAGACCTAAAGCAATTGCGCATCCTGCAATGGGCAGCAGTAGGTACTGTTTGTATGATTCTACAATTACTCTGATATCTGAAATGATACTATCATTGATTGCAGATGGATCTATCGGGTATAGATAAGCAAGGGACATTGTAACTGCTCCAACTATGAGACCTGAAACGAGAGCCAGGATCAGGGCGGTCCTTCCGTATCTCCTCTGTCTGTCGACTTCATTCTTGATCCCCTCCACTGCACGCATCTTCTGTTGTACCTCCAGCAGGAATGCAGGGTTGTCCTGTACCTGAGGTCTGCTGTCTCTGAGGATTGATTCTATATCTTTGTTTTTCATTGCAGTATGGATTTGAGGTGGTTGCGTCCTGCGGACAGGTAATATTTCACTGTACCTTGCGGTATATCCAGTATCGAGGATATTTCCTTTATACTTCTGTCTTCAAAGTAGTGGAGAACCAGTGAGGCTTTTTCCTTTTCAGGCAAAGATTCCAGAGCCTGATAGAGCCTTTGGTGTTTGAATCCGGAGTCTGTTTCATCGGTTGCAGGTATGGACAGAGCCTGCTGTGATTCTGAAGAGACTGTTTCCAACCTTGGCTTTCTATGGTAATCCACATAACAATTATATGCGATCCTGAAGAGCCAGGTGCTGAACTTGGAAAGTCCAATGAATGATCCGGAAGCGACATATGCACGAACCAAGGCATCCTGAGCGATGTCATCAGCCAGTGATTCATCACCACCACACAGGGCAAGCAGAAATCGCCTCAGTGATTCCTGCTCGACTCTGACTAGATCTATGAAGCGCTCCGGTGACATCAGATGTTACTTCTGCTCCATTTCTTTAACCTCTGCTTCCATTTCTCTTGCAAGCATCTTCTTACCTACAAAGAATACGATCAACAGACCGATTCCTATCGCGAAGAAAATACCGCCAAGTACGCATGGTACAGTGAAAGCCTCTGTTGACATATGAAATTCGGACATCATGCTTCGAGAGATAAAGCCGATAATAGTAAGGACAATACCCATTAAAGTGCATATGCATCCACCTGCAAGACGTTTCAGAAGGCGCTCCTTGATAGTCTTTGATCCTTTCTGCACCTGTTGTGCTTTAAAAAACTCAGCGTCAATAGTCGCTCCGGACTCAATCGCCTTGAGCATGATTTCTGTCTTTTTGTTCGTCTCATTCTGACGTGCTCTTTGTACGAGCCATACAATCATCACCGGCAGTACTACGCATATGCCGAGTGGAACGAAAATGTCAATACCCATAACTGTAATAATATTTATGTTTAACTTATCTGGCCGCTTTTGAGCGGTTTCATTCGTTAGACGGAACAAAGCTACAAAAGGTTGGGAAAATTTTAACTTTTTGTAAACAATGATTGAATTTTCCAGCCTTTTCTGAAAGGAATCGGTAAATTTGGTGTCTAAAGGGTAGAACAAAAGAAAAACACTGATGGACAACATTGAATTTGAGTTTACCAGAATGGTCAAGGAGCACAGGAAGACCATATATACGGTCTGCTACTTCTTCTCCAAGGATGCGGA
>JAFVHZ010000029.1 GCA_017474265.1 Bacteroidales bacterium
GCCTCCATCTTGACAAGTCCGTCATTGGACTGATAGATCACTACATTATTCTCCATAAGAAGTTCTTAAGATTTGACTTTGTTTCCGGCAAATCTAAAGAACAAAAACAAAATATAAAACATTGACTTTCAACGACTTTTTTGCCATATAAATCAACTTGTACACTAGTTACATTACACTGGAATATTATTATATATATTATAATATATACTAGTATTAATATCTATATAGCGGTCTGTCATGCATCAAGATCATCTCTCTTCCGAGCGATAATTCTGTTTTGCGTACTGGTGGAAAGGGCACCTCATCGGATGATCAATCGCAAACGAACTTCGAAGAAATAGATTTTGAAAAGGCCAAAACGAATTATGCTCCCAGAACATAATGTTCCGAGAGCATAATGTCACATTGAATTCTATAAGGATAAATTAATTCTTTAATCACCGTCCGAGGATCTAATCCACCACTTGAAAGACACAGCCCCTACAAAATTCCCTCAAGCACAGAAATCAGCCCTTCGTCGGCAGGGAGCCACCTGACTGAACGGAGGGTTTCGCGTGTGAGCCATGCGGACGCCTCATGCTCATTGAGGTGCATGGAATCAGAGGCAAGGGAACATATGTAGCAGTGCATGGTAAGATGGAAAGACGGATAATCCCACTCGACTGTATCCAATAAACGGCCGACAGAAATCTCCGCATCAAGTTCTTCCCTGATCTCGCGCACCAGGGCCTCTTCAGGGCTTTCTCCCGGCTCCATCTTGCCTCCGGGAAATTCCCACCATCCCTTCCAGTCTCCATAGCCCCTCTGAGTGGAAAAGACCTTGCCGTCACGGATGATTATCGCCGCTACTACTTCGATTGTCTTCATGACTCAGGAATCTGCTCCACACGTTCCTTAGGGGTGAACCAACTCACGACCTTATCCACCCACGATCCGGCCTTGCTCACCACAGCATCCTTCTTTGCAGTGAAACTCTCCTTGATGTACTCGGATGCCAGGGTCACGGCACTGGACATCACGCCGGCCTTGTCGCTCTCATTCTTAAGGGCCTCAGGGCCTTTCAGGACATAATTCCGCGTAGTATAACCCACATAAAGGGTAAGGGCAGCATTCAGGGAGCCGTTCAGAAGCATTCCGAGCAGAGGGCCTACTATAGGGACGCCGGCATTGGCGAACACATTCTTAAGTCCTCCTTCAAGAGAGTTCGTCAGGGACTGGGAAATGTATGCGGTAAAGGCTGAACCTAGAACTCCTGCCATTATCCTGGTCAACTGGAAGATGTTCGGACGATATCCTGTGGCGCAGACGATATTGTATATGAGCCTGATGTTGAGCACTATGACGGAAAGGGTGTCCAGAGTGCTGTTCTGGGATGCCGCAGTAAGAATGAAGACCTTGCGTCCGCTGCGGGAAATCAATGAGTTGATGTTGCGGACCCTGACGTCTATCTCGTCAGTTATCACCTTCTTCAGAGACTCGACATCTTCTCCTGCCGCAGAGACAGAAGAAAGAAGGGCCTTCCTGTGCTCACCTCTCTCCTGTGCATTCTCGATATAGAAGCAGTTTCCAGCCAGAGAATCCGCAAACTTCCTCATCCTGCGCACATCCCATCCGTCTTCGGTCCTGAGTTTCGGGAACTCCGGCATCAGAATCAGACGTGCAACAGGGATGATGACAAACCAGGCCAGAAGACCCGCCATCAGAAGGTAGAACGCATATTCGACATAAGGATGCGTCGCGGCACCGATCTTCTCCCCTATCAGGAGAAGATTGCCCACGACAAGTATTCCGAGCACCACCGCAAGGGCGGCAATGATAAAGATAATGGTCCGTTTCATAAAAACATCAATATTTTCCCTTCTCAGAAGCGCACGCTCACTCCGACCTCAACAGTCCTCAACAAAGGATAACCGTCACCGGCACCTGTCTTCAATGAGATATATACTGCCTCAGGATCTATATCCGGAGCATACCTGCGCATAGGGGAAACATAAAACAGATTCCTTCCTTCACAGAACACGCAGATGCTCCTGATCAGACTCTTGTCCAGAGCGCCTCCTTCAAACGTATAGTCAAGTCTGAGGTGCTTGAGACGGAGGAAGGATGCATTCTGTACAAAATATCCCAACGGGGTATAAGACACTCCCCATGGAAATTCCTTTACCCAATATGCATCGGGAGCGGCATCAGACCTGTACTCGACATTACGGAATTTCTCCAGAATCAGGCCCGGGCCACGTCCGGTCGAAGACACGCCGAAGAAGAGGTCGTCATATAATGCGTTCGGAGCCCAATCACGCTTTCCGACACCATGGAACAGGGCTTCAAGACCGAAGCCTGCATAATTCACACTCAGACCGAAATTGAAATGATATCTCGGAGTGGAATCACCGATGACTCCCAATTCCATATGGTCTGGATCTATTCCGCTGACATAGCCATGAATCTGTCCTGCCTGTAACATATCCGGATAAGTATCAAGGCTTCTGTGATACTCGGCATCCCAGATGTCAGTCGATACGCCATATGACAGATTGTGATTTCCTGCCTTTACGACATCATGCCATGACAATGATGCAGACCAGCCTTTCACGTCCCAATCCAATGGAAAGGCAAAATATCCCATCGATGTCGGCATTACCTCGTTGTGCACACTACTGTTACGGAACATCCTTGCCCCGAACCTCAGACGGTTCTCCATGAAGCCCAGAGCCAGACCACCCTCCATGTTCAGGCCGTAAAGACCGCAATCCTCCTGAGTCCGGGTCTGTCCAGCACTGAAAGAGAAACGTGCAAGACTCATCACGTCGCGGACACTCTTCATGAAAGGCTCTTCCGTGAGCATCCATGCAATCCTGCCTGACAAGGTATTGCTCCTGATTATTTCCTCAGGATTACTCATAGGATACAGGTCAAGAGAGTTCGGATTGTAATCTCGGTCCCTCTTTACTGCACATTCATCATTTGCCACAGCGTCATGGCTCTGCGCAAACGAAAGCGCGTAACGGTTCCTCCAGTTCAGGTCTAATGACAGATACTGCCTGTAGTCATCCTGCTTATACCCGTAACTACGGTCGACAGTCTCCTGTATGCCGGAATTTACGGACACAAACTGATCTTCATATGTCTGACGGAAATGATATGCCTCAAAGCCCAGTCTTCCGTTCAGGTTCCACCCGAAAGCATAGTGCCCGTCATACTCGAGATTGATGTCTCCGCGGTATACGTCCAATGAGGACATCTCATCATAAGACTTGTCGCCTCTGGTAACTTCATGCTCTTCGAGAGACCGGTTATGGTTCCACTGAAGAGACATCCCCAGATTCAGGCGGAGGTCATGTGCATCAGAGTCCTTATAAAGCGTAAAAGTGTTCAGGAGGCTTTCCTGAAAGCGGGAATCGGCAGATACCAGATAGTCATCCCTGTTCATCATGGAAGCGACCCTGCAGCCTCGGGCTTCATCGGTATATTCAGCCCCTGTCTTCGGTACAGCATACGGGTATCCGAAGACACTCAGGGCATCATACAGTCCATATGAATGATATTCAATGTCATTTCCCGCCACAGGATACCCGTCTTTCCTGTATGAATATCCGACAATGTTCCTGATGGTCCACCACTTGAAAGGCTTGGCTGTAAGACCTGCATGCAGAACGGCATGATCATACCTCTCCCTACCGACATAGATGCCGCCTTGGGACATGAAGTTTCCGGTAACATCATACTGCACCTTCTTCCCGCCTCCGGCCAATGCGACCCTGTGGGACGTTCCGAAAAAGACCTTGTTGAACTGCTCGCGCTCCCAGTCCGTTCCTTTGTCCAGACCCAGACGTGCGGTCAAGAGTTCCTGATCGAAACGAGTATCCAGGTCAAGGGAATACAGTTCGTTCCTGTCCTGAAGGACGTCTGCCCATTCCTGAAGATCAAAACTGATCTTCGGATAGACCGTACGTGAAAATATGCTCGCGGAACCGGTATATGAGACCGAGAACGGACGACCCGCAGACGGTCCTGCATCAGACTTCGTAGTCACCTTCACCACGCCATAAATTCCCTTGTATCCATATGGCGCTATGTCCACAGGATCGGAAAGGACCTCTATACTTACGACATCCTTCATGTCAAGAGCAATAAGGCTGCCTTCCATGCCGTCCACAAGCACCAGAGGCTTCTTGTCCAGTTTTCCGTTTATCCTTATCTCCGGCAGTCTGAACGGCCAACCTTCGGTCTGGGTGAGATTGACCTGGGAATATGCACCATAGAAGAACTGCTCAGGATCCGGAGTCCGCACATCAGCAGAATCAGGATTCTGAGCAGAAGCCAGACCGGACACAGAAGCCCATAGCATGACCATAAGGCTTATTGAAATCTGATATATCCGGAACATAATTTCTATTATTTACTATCGATTCTTCCTCAGGAAGCATTCAATGGTATTTTCCATAAGGCAAGTGATGGTCATAGGTCCCACACCGCCAGGAACAGGAGTGATCACCGAAGCCTTAGGCTCGATGGCGGCATAATCGACATCACCGCAAAGTTTTCCGGTCTCAGGGTCGCGGTTGACTCCTACATCGATCACCACAGTACCTTCTGACACCATGTCAGCAGTCACGAACTTAGGACGTCCGATGGCCACAACAAGAATCTCAGCATTGCGGGTCACTGTCGGAAGGTCTACTGTCCTGCTGTGTGCGATGGTCACCGTAGCGTTCTCATCCAGAAGGAGTTTCGCCACCGGAAGACCAACGATATTGCTTCGGCCTATAACGACGGCACGCTTACCCTTGATGTCCACTCCGGCCACCTTCAGCATCTTGATGATGCCCTTAGGGGTACACGGTAGGATGCAGTCCTGCTTCTGCCAGAGAGC
>JAFVHZ010000030.1 GCA_017474265.1 Bacteroidales bacterium
GCCCACTCCCATGGCTCATATTCGCGGATGAACCTGATGGTCTCATGCCATACTCCATAGCCGGAGCGTACTCCGTGCTCGAAATGTCCCTCGTACTTGTATCTCTTTTCGCTACCGGTCAAATATTCCATAGTGCCGTGTCCGTGAGGACGGCCCTCTTCATCCTTCTGACCTTTATAGGTCTTGCCGACTATTTTCGACATGTTTTCGGGCAGTTTCATATCTTATAACTTTAATGTCTTTTTTCAAGTTCAGGGAACTTATTTCTTCTATCTGTATTTTCCATAGATATGAAGATATGTCCACGTTACCTCACTCCTAAATCCCCTCTCTCGGAGAGGGGACTTACCCTCACTGCGTTCAAAGCCTTATTTTATGCAAGTTCTTTTATCATTGATTTTGCTACGGCTGCGGATGCACCGGTGCCTCCAAGGGCATTTCGGATGTCTGCATAGTCTTCCAGCATCTTCTGTCTGCGGTTCTTGTCTTCGATAAGTTCGCGGATTTCTGTGACAAGAGCGTCTGGATTGCAGTCGTTCTGGATGAATTCCTTGAATGCAAGGCGGTCGACTATGAGGTTGCCCAGGCTTATGTATCTTATCTTGACTATCTTGCGGGCTATCCAATAAGTGAGCGGATTGGTGATGTATCCTACCACCTGAGGAGTGCCGAAAAGTGCTGTTTCTAGTGATGCCGTGCCGGAATTGACGACAGCCGCTTCTGCGTGGCGGATGATGGACTGTGTCTCTCCGAAGAGCACCTTGATATATCCTCTGTTTTCTGCTGTGAGCCACTGCTCGTAATCCTTCATGCTTCTGGCAGGTGCTCCTGCAATAAGGAATTGATATCCAGCATATTGCGGAAGCGTATGCATCTTTGCAGCAAATTCGGTCAGTACGGGCATCATGGTGTTGATTTCGGCCTTTCTCGAGCCTGCGAGCATTGCGATGACCGGCCTTGTGTCCAGTCCTGCCCTTTGAAGGAATTCTTCACGTGTCTCCTGCATTGCCTTCGAGCCGTCGACTGCATCTACCAGAGGATTGCCTTTGTAGATGAACGGTATGCCTTTCTTCTGGAAGTAGGGGATTTCAAATGGGAAGACGATGAATAGTTTGTCGACATATGCCTTCAGTTTCCTTATCCTGCCTTCGCGCGATGCCCACACTTTTGGCGCTATGTAGTAGAAGACCTTGTAACCGGCCTTATGAGCGAATTCGGCTATCTTGAAGTTGAAACCGGGGTAGTCGATGAGTATGACCACATCAGGGGCCCATGCCATGATGTCCTTCCTGCAGAAGTCTACGTTCTTGAGAAGCCGGCCCGCCTTGGCTATCACTTCCACGAATCCCATTACTGCTCCTTCCTTATAGTGGCGCACGAGACCTGATCCGGATTCCCTGCTGCTGTAGACCGCATTCATCAGGTCACCGCCCCAGAAGCGGATCTGGGCATCGGGGTCTTCGGCATAGATGCCTTTCATGAGGTTGGAGCCGTGCAGGTCACCGGATGCTTCGCCTGCTATGATGTAGTACTTCATAATTCTTTACAATCAAAAAAAAGTCTTGTTTTTTGATTCCAAAGCAGGAAATTTGTTAAAATGAGGCCTTTCTTGCCTGAAATCACATTTACAATCAAAAATAGTGGGAGTTTTTTGATTGTAGGTTTGGTTTAAAGCCCCTTCGCTTCGTTCAGGATGACATCAGGGGTTCAGGATGATGTTAAGGCGGTCTGTCTCTTCGTAGTCGGTGCAGTCGATGTTGTGTGCGACAACTGAGATGTAGCCGTCTGCAACGAGCCTGTGGTCTGCGTTTTCAGGGTTGCGCGGGTCGTCCGTGAATTCTCCCACCATCATGTACAGGTCTTCTCCTTCTTCAAGGACAGGAGTGGAACTCTGGCCGAGCATTTCAGGAGTTATTCCGTATTTCGCATAGTGCTGGAGATCCCATTCCTTGAATTCCCTTATCCATCTGCCCATTCCCTGCACGCCGGTACGTACACCCTTGATCTCAGAGGCCGGGATGTCAGGGAAGTTGACATTGTAGTACACCCCGTGCTTTGCTGGCCAGTCTTTCATTAGTCTGGAAAATATGTCTCCGAAATACTTTGCGACACCGCTGAAATCTGCATCCGGATGAAGGGTGTCAAGCGATACTCCTATGGCCGGAATACCATTGAGTGCTCCTTCCATTGCCGCGCCTAAAGTGCCTGAGTAGCAGGATGCTGTGGCGGCGTTAGAACCATGGTTGATTCCGGAGACGACCACGTCAGGGAAATTGTCGAGGAACATGGTGTTCAGACCGAACTTGACACAACTTGCCGGGGTGGCGTCCACATAGTGCCAACCGTCGCCAAGGTCTTTGTGAGCGATCTGCTTGAAGCCCAGGGAAACTGCCATCGACATTCCTGACTGATGGTGTTTCGGGGCGATCACTGTGACTTCTCCGAACTGTTTCATGATGTCTGCGAGCACCTTGATCCCTTTTGCCTGATATCCGTCGTCGTTTGTGATAAGTATGCGCATGAGTCTTCGGTTAATTTTCTTACAAATATAGGCAATATATTCATAAATTTTTCTAAATTTGCATCGATTTTGTGGATACGGTATCCGCTCAAGTCAAAGGTAATTGAAGTTCAACTTTATATAAATTTTATTAAGACAATGATTAAAGTAGGTATTAACGGTTTCGGCCGTATCGGCCGCATGGTTTTCCGTGCTGCTGTTGAGAATTTCTCAAACGACATTCAGATCGTAGGTATCAATGACC
>JAFVHZ010000031.1 GCA_017474265.1 Bacteroidales bacterium
CGGTGCCAGCGTCCGCCTTCTTAATGAACTGGCGTCAGGTATGGGATTCGAACTGCTTGGAGAAGGCATGTCCTTCGCTCAGGCGTACTCGCCTGAGAAATGTGATATGGCTCAGGTTGCTCGTATGATATGATCTTCAAGGGACATTACAGGGAACTCATAAGATTAGGACTGCCTATCATGGTTGGACAACTCGGTATGATCGTGCTGAGTTTTGCAGATACCATGATGGTGGGACGCTATTGCATCGACAGTCTCGGTGCCGCCAGTTTCGTGAACAACATGTTCAATCTGGTGATCATATTCTCGACAGGATTCTCTTATGGTCTTACTCCCGTTGTCGGTTCATATTTCGGTAAGGGAGAGGCGGCATCGGTAGGAAGATCGCTTAAGAATGCGCTTCTGGTCAATGCTGCGGTCACCCTCGGTCTGATGCTCCTGATGTGGGTCCTGTATCTGAATATCCATAGACTCGGTCAGCCGGCGGAACTTCTGCCAATGATGCGGCCTTATTATATCGTACTGCTGGTTTCCCTTCTCTTTGTCCTGTTGTTCAATGCATTCAAGCAGTTTGCCGACGGCATTACAGATACTGTGACTCCGATGTATATCCTTCTGGGTGGCAATTTGTTGAATATCATCGGCAACTGGCTTCTCATATACGGAAAGGCCGGTTTTCCTGAGATGGGACTTCTGGGTGCAGGAATCGCCACACTTGTGTCAAGAGTGCTGATGCTTCTGTGCTTTGCAGTGGTTTTCTTCGTGTCGAAGAGGTATGCTCCTTATCGTGAAGGATTCATAGGTGCAGCATTCCGGAAAGAAGACTGTTCCCGTCTGATGAAGATGGGGATGCCGGTGGGATTGCAGATGGGCATGGAGACTGCATCTTTCAGTCTGAGCACGATAATGGTCGGCTGGCTTGGTACGGCAGCGCTTGCAGCGCATCAGGTAATGCTTACAGTCGGACAACTAGGCTTCATGATGTATTATGGAATGGCTGCGGCAGTCGCAGTCCGTGCCAGCAACTACATGGGGCGCAAGGAGTACCTTCAGGTACGTCAGTCGGTCGGTGCCGGTTTCCAACTGATTCTGGTCATGGCTGCAGTAGTTTCTATGGTCATGTTTGCTTTCCGTTCATCTGTTGGAGCGCTGTTTACCGATAGTGCCGAAGTGACCGCCATGGTGGCACAACTTGTCATTCCTTTCGTCATCTATCAGTTCGGTGACGGAATGCAGTGCAACTATTCTAATGCCCTGCGTGGCATTTCCGATGTGAAGATGGTGACCTGGTATGCCTTCATTGCATATTTCCTTGTAAGCCTGCCGTCAGGATACCTTTTCGGCTTTGTCTTTGACCTGGGACTGACCGGTGTCTGGTTCTCCTTCCCGCTTGGACTTACTTGTGCCGGTCTTCTCTTCTGGGTAAGATACCGCAGGACGATGAAGCGTCTGCTCATGACTCAGATCTCGCCTCCGGTAAGATAACTCAACACTTCCACTGACAGGCCTACGAATACCATTACTGCGAACCACATATTTACCTCCTTTTTTAAGTTTCTGATGCAAAGGTAGGAGTTGGTTGTGCCAATGTATGGCACTTTGTAAAATTCTTTACGAAACTGTATATTTGTACAAATAAAATTATTCCGGTTATGTCGGACGAACTACAGAGATATGTTTATGACGAACTGGTGCCAAGGTATGCGTCATTCGATCAGGCACATAGGGAGGACCATGCGCTGACGGTCATCAGTCAGGCCATGTCATTGGCTGACGGACTTTCGTGCTGGCTCTCAGAAAATCCCGATGCCGGAGACATATGGCGTGTTCCTGTTGACAAGGATGTCCTTCTGGTGGCTGCAGCGTGCCATGACCTCGGTCTGGTCAACGGCAGGGAAAGGCATCATCTGGACTCAGGAATCATCATCCGCGCTGACCGTCGTCTGCGTCAATGGTTTGACGAGGCGCAGATAGAGTTGATCGCCCAGGCTGCCGAAGACCATCGTGCATCCGGAAAGTCCACCCCAAGGAGCATATACGGCATGCTGGTGGCTGAGGCCGACAGGGTGATTGAAGGGGAGACCATCATACGCAGGACCATCCAGTACGGTCTCAAGAATTATCCTGACCTTGACAGGGAGGGTCATGTCGTCCGTGCGATAGGCCATCTGCGGGAGAAATACGGCCGAGGCGGTTACCTGAAACTCTGGATACCATGGAGCGACAATGCCATGCGTCTGTCGCGTCTGCAGGATATAATCGCTGATGACACATCTGTGCGTCAGGAAGTCGAGAGGATTTTTGATACTATATAAACGATAGAGAGTATGTTGAGGTTTGGAATCGTTGGTACAGGAAGGATAAGTGACTGGGTGATGGCCGGTGCCGCCCAGGATCCGAGGATAAAGGTGACCGCGGTGTGTTCGCGTTCAATTGATAATGCGGAGGCATTCATCCGACGCCATGACATTGCTGCGGGTGCCAAGGCATATACGTCTGTGGCAGAGATGGCTGTCGATCCGTGCGTTGATGCCATTTATATCGGCACGCCGAATCAGACTCACTGCGATTATACCCTGACCTGCCTTGCCGCCGGAAAACATGTCCTTTGCGAGAAGCCCCTTGCAGTAAATGCCGGTGAAGGACGCAGGATGGCCGATGCTGCGCGTGAAAGCGGATGCCTTCTTATGGAAGCAATGGTTTCCACACTCAATCCTAATTTCCGTCTTGTGGCGGACCTTGTGGACGAAGTTGCCCCGGTACGGCACTATGCATCATCTTTCTGCCAGTATTCATCCAAATATGAGGCATTGAAGAAGGGCATTGTCGCGAGTGCCTTTCATCCTTTATATGCAGGCGCCCTTCGTGATATAGGAATATATACATTGTATCCGATGGTATCGCTTTTCGGAAAACCTGAAAGCGTGTATGCGGATGTGACGACCTTCCCGACTCCAGAGGGACCAGTCGATGTCCACGGATCTTTGTCTTTCAAGTATCCGGGTATGACCGCATCTCTGGTATATTCAAAGGTGTGCGACAGTTTCGTCCCAACCGAAATTGCTGGTGAGAAAGGTAATCTTCTTATAGATGAAGTACATATAGCACGTGCTACGCGCATGATCCCGCATGCAGCACCATCTTCTGGCCAGGGTCCGAAAGCAAAAGGGGAGACCCTCTCCGAAGGCCTCCCATGCAATGAGTATTTCTATGAATTCAAGGAATTTGCAGATGTCCTTGAGAGCGGCAGACGTGAGTCTTCTGTCAACTCTCTGGAGACATCCCTTACAGTTCTGGAGATCATCGATCAGGTGCTGACTGGACGCTGACCCATTCGTATTCAAATCCCTCTTGAGAGATGTGTACCTTAAGGTATTCAGGTGATTTTGCTGCGTCTTTGATTGTCCCTATCAAGGTGTAACGTACTCCCTTGAAGTACAGGTCTTCGCGATAGTGGTCGTGACCCTGGAAAACCAGATCGACGTCATATGTGCTGAAAAGGTCAGCGAGTTCATATGTCTCTTCCAAAGGCATGTTGCCTGAAGTCATCTGGGAATTGTCTGTCTTGAAGATGTTTGTATGAGTGATGATGATACAGTGTCTGTAATATGACCGTGATGTTGCAAGCAGGGTCTTGAGCCATTCCATCTGTTTCTTACCCAGTGTTCCGCTGGCCGAATCAAGGGCTATGACAAGGTCCGTACCTGTCGGAGATTGTATTTCCACGTAGTATACGGATGCTCCGAACAGTTCCTTGAATTCATCCCACTGACCGAAGAACATGTCATGATTTCCCGGAATTACAAATACAGGCCGGTTGAACTTCTGCTCATTTTCCTTCCATTCCAGGGCCGATGCGAATGCCAGCATCTTTCCTTTTCTGTCGATGACGTCACCCAGTATCAGGCCCAATGATGCCTTTTCGTCATTTCTCATATCTGACATGAAGGCGTCAAGATTGATCTGTGTCTTGTCAAGATGGATGTCTGTGCATATGTAGGCCACATATTCTTCATCTGTCTCGATGATGTCTAACGGCTTATCTCCA
>JAFVHZ010000032.1 GCA_017474265.1 Bacteroidales bacterium
CTCCCTGTCTTCCACCTTGTATGCGCGGCGGCACAACTGGTAGCATGAGCCTCTGTTGGCTGATGCCCCGTATTCATGGAGACTGAGGTAACATTTTCCGGAAATGGCCATGCAAAGCGCTCCGTGGGCGAACATCTCGATCTCGACGAGGCGTCCTGAAGGGCCGCATATGTTGTCGCGGTCGATGATTGCCTTGATATCCTTTACCTGACCGAGATTGAGTTCGCGGGCAAGGACTATCACGTCTGCAAACTGGGCGTAGAAACGCAGTGCCTCAGCGTTGGAGATGCTGAGTTGCGTCGATATATGTACTTCCACCCCTATCTGACGGGCATAGATGATGGCTGCCATGTCGGATGCGATCACTGCGGTGATGCCTGCCTTCTTTGCTGCGTCAAGGGTGCGCTTCATGTCATCGAGGTCCTCTCCGAAAAGCGCTATGTTGAGGGTCAGATAGGTCTTGACTCCGAATTCCGAGCATATTCTGACGATCTCCTCAAGGTCGGTCATCTTGAAGTTGTTGGCCGAGTGGGAGCGCATGTTGAGTTTCTCGACTCCGAAGTATACAGAGTCGGCTCCTCCCTGTATTGCTGCGTGCAGGCATTCGAAATTGCCTGCCGGTGCCATGATTTCGAGTTTTTTCATTCTATTTCCTGCGTCCAAGGAGCATGTCTGCGTATCTGTGCAGCATCTCATATCTTAATTTTCCTAGGTTGAGTTGCTCTGCATATCCGAGAGCCTGTCTGTGGAATCTCTGAATCTCCTGCAGCGCCTCTTCGCCTACCTGGAGACTGTCGTATATCTTCTTGACCGCCTCTATCTTTGCTTCCTTTTCTTCATCAGTGCCGACAGGCATGGCCATGGCTTCCTCAAGTGCTCCGGTGCCGGCCTTTTCGAGTGCACGTGTCAGGAGCCAACTCTTCTTGTTGTTCACGATGTCGCCGCCGATGGCCTTTCCGAACACCTTCGGGTCTCCATATGTGTCAAGCCAGTCGTCAGCGATCTGGAAGGCCAGTCCGAGGTCGTAGCCGAACTTGTACAGGAGATCGGCTTCATTGTCCGAAGCGCCCGCTATAAGGGCTCCCATCTTTGCCGAGCATGCGATGAGGACTGCGGTCTTGAGTCCGATCATCTTCAGATAATCATCCATAGGCACCTGGACCAGGTCTTCAAAATCCATGTCATACTGCTGGCCTTCACATACCTGTGCTGCAGTAGTGGAGAACAGTTCAAGGACAGCGGGGACTGTCTTTGCCGGAGCCTTCGCTATCATCCTGTAACTCTCGATAGACATGACGTCTCCGGAAAGGATTGCAGTATTCTCGTCCCATTTCCTGTATACGGTCGGTACGCCTCGACGGACGTCTGCCTTGTCCATTATGTCGTCATGGATCAGAGTGAAACTGTGGAATACCTCCAGTGCAGCAGCGGGTGAAAGGATCTCCTCTGTGAACTCTTCCTTGAAAAGGGCGTATGCAGTCAGGCAGAGGCGCGGCCTTATCCTTTTGCCGCCGATTTCTATCATATATCTCAGAGGGTCGTATAGTCCTGCAGGTTCCGCTGTGAACTTGAGGTTTGCAAACATCTCTTTCAGAGTGCTTTCTATGTGGCTTTCCTGTATCATGATGCTATATGTGCTTATCTGTATCCGACAAAGATAATGATAAAAACGGAATTTATGTATCTTTGCAGAAATATACGGGATATGACTATAAAAGGAGAAGCGACAGTCGTAAAGCATACGGGAAGCCATTATCTGCTGTCCCGTCTTCCGCAGTGGGACCTGTTCCCCGCTGTACTCAGAGGCAAGATCCGTCTCAAGGGATCGTCGGCCACCAATCCGGTGGCTGTCGGAGATATCGTTGATTTTGAGGCAGAAGTCACAGAATCCGATGGCGGCATGTCGTCACTGGTGTCATTGGAGAATCCGGCAGTGATCACCGCCGTGCATCCGCGCCGCAACTACATCATCCGCAAATCCACCAACCTTTCCCGTCAGTCCCACATCATCGCGGCCAATCTTGACCGTGCGTTCATCATAGCGACAATAGATTATCCTGAGATAAAACTTCCTTTCTTGGACCGCATACTGGTGACCTGCGAGGTCTATAACATCCCTGTCACCATCGTTCTGAACAAGGTGGACCTGTATCGTGAAAGCCACAGGGAGATGCTTGAGGCCTTCCACGAAATATATGAGGGTGCAGGCTATCCTGTGATGGAGGTCTCTGCCCTGACAGGGGAAGGAGTAGATGCCCTCAGAGATGCATGCAAGGGTCATGTATCACTGTTTTCAGGAGTGTCGGGAGTGGGAAAATCATCCCTGATCAAGGCTCTTGATCCGACTCTTGACCCGAGGGTGGGAGAGATTTCTGACGTACACCTTCAGGGAAAGCATACCACGACGTTCTATGAGATGTATGCCTTGTCATCTCTCGGTTTCATAGTCGACACGCCGGGCCTGCGAGGCTTCGGACTTGTCGACCTCAAGAAGGAAGAGATAGCCCTTTACTTTCCTGAAATGCTCAAGGCTTCGGAAGGCTGCCGTTTCGCTCCATGCACGCATACCCATGAACCGGGATGTGCCGTTAAGGAGGCCGTGGAAGCAGGCGAAATCAGTTACGAGCGTTACAGTTCCTACCTCGGCATGCTTGACGAAGAAGGTAAATATCGATAGAAGATCCTCACGTCGCTCTTCAGGATGACATATGAAACAGATCAACAGAGACATACTGAAACTGGCAATCCCCAGCATACTGGCTAACATAACCGTTCCGATAGTCGGCATGGTCGACATAGCGGTGGCCGGACATCTGGATACGAGTGCGGCGACCATGATCGGAGGCATAGCGATAGGCACCATGCTTTTCGATCTCCTTTATTGGAACTTCGGCTTTCTGCGTGTCGGAACAGGCGGCCTTGCAGCCCAGGCTTTTGGCCGGGGAGACCGCAAGGAGGCGGCAAAGATCCTTTCACGTGCCCTGGGCATTGCTCTGGCATGTGCCTTTCTTCTGATTCTCATCCAATGGATATTC
>JAFVHZ010000033.1 GCA_017474265.1 Bacteroidales bacterium
CCTTCTCGAAACGTTCCTTGGCCACACCGCTCTTATAGTCGCGATACTGCCTTTCATGCATGGCAAGTTCGAAGAGTTCCTCGTCGTCCTGACCGCAGTCCCAACCTTCTTCCTTCATCATCGCACGGAACTTGTCCAGTTCGTTAGGGAAGGCATCCTGAGGATTGCCGGTATAGAATTCCAGTCCCTTGTCCTTGGCGATCTGCACGATCTCAGGCGCAAGTTCGCCAGGAAGGGTACCCATCTTGCCAAGAATCATGTTCCATGTATCCTTGTCGATAGTCGTCCAACGAGGCTGTCCCTTGAGGATGTTCATAAGGTTCATCAGCGCAGTATTCTTCACATACTGGCTGAACGGAGTCACGAGCGGCGGATATCCCAGACGCGGCCACACATACTCAACTTCCTGGAACAGCATCACCATAAGCTGGTCAAGAGAAAGTTCAGCCTTGCCCTGGGCACGAAGGGATGCGTTTATCGCCCCATGGAATCCCTTGAGGTCGGCCATCATCGATCCCATCATTCCTCCCGGAAGACCGCAGCCTACCAGAAGAGAACTCATATGTGAGTTGTTCGGGTCTATCCAGTATCCGAGAAAATCGTCTATGAACTTCTGCGTCAGCGCACGAACCTCCATATATGCGTTCATGTTCAGATCCTTGACAGTAAAGCCATCGGCCTTGAGCATCTCGCGGATGGTGATCACGTCCGGATGGACCTTTCCCCATGAAAGAGGTTCCACTGCCACATCAAGGTAATCTGCACCGGCACGCGCCACCTCAAGCATCGATGCAGGAGAGAAACCCGGACCGCAATGGCCGTGGTACTGCACCTTTATATGAGGATATTTCTTCTTTATCTGACTTGTAAGTTCAGCAAGGAAGGTAGGCCTTCCGATGCCGGCCATATCCTTCAGACAGATTTCGTCACAGCCGTACTCGACTACATGATCGACCACTCCCATATAATATTCCACCGTATGGACAGGAGAGTTCGTGATGGAAAGGGCAACCTGCGAGATCATTCCGGCCTTCTTGGCATACTCGACACTCAGACGCAGGTTACGGTGGTCATTAAGTCCGCAGAAAGATCTTGATATATCCGTTCCCTGAGCCTTCTTCACTTTATACATAAGTTCACGTACATCTGCCGGAACCGGATTCATACGAAGGGCATTCAGACCGCGCTCCAGCATATGAGTCTGGATGCCGGCGGCATGGAATGGTGCAGTCCACTCACGCACAGCCCTGTTCGGGTTCTCACCGAAAAGAAGGTTCACCTGTTCAAACGCGCCACCATTGGTCTCGACGCGGTCAAAACATCCCATGTCTATTATCGCCGGAGCGACTTCCTTCAACTGAGCGACAGTCGGAACATACTTTCCCGATGACTGCCACATATCCCTATATACAAGGGAAAACTTTATTTCTCGTCCCATAAATCTAAATTATCAAGGCTTCAGCCATTGCAAATATAATGAAAAGATTATTCGATTCACCTGCAATGACATAAAAACCGGAATAATGCAGCGAAATCTTACCTTTTAGAGATAAGTGTGGCGAAAACTTCAAACAAAATATTGCAGAATCAAAAAATATCCGTATATTTGCAATCCTTAAACCAACATGGTGCCCATAGTTCAGTTGGTTAGAGCGTCAGATTGTGGTTCTGAATGTCGTGGGTTCGAATCCCACTGGGCACCCTGAAACAGGAAGTCGAAAGGCTTCCTGTTTTTTTGTCCAGTGGGGTGAGAACCCGTGGGTTCGTAATCGACGAAGTCGCTGCCCCTTCCCGTTCACGGGGTCACAGGCGACCACGCCATCCAAACTTACCCTACCGCCACTTCAGAGCACACAAAATACATCTAAATGCCCCGTATCAACCATGTCCGTACATATGATATGGTTTGTATTGTACTGTCCCGGAAGAACAGTTCATTTTTTCCGGTTCGCAGCGCCAGATAACCTCAACAATGAAAAGAACATGAGTCGAGTCGGAAGAAACTGCCCGTTCTTCCGACTCGACTCATCGCCCGCTCACCGTCATGAACGGCGGGTATTATTTCTTTTCGCCGTAACAGAGGTCGCCGGCATCACCGAGGCCTGGGACGATATAGGAGTGGCTAGTCAGTTCTTCGTCTATTGCAGCCACCCAGAGGGTCACCTTGTCGGCAGGGAGATGCTTCTGGAGGTACTCCACGGCATATGCACTTGAAATCGGGCACACGAGATGCGTGTGGGCAGGCTCTCCTTCTTCGCAGAGTTTCTTGTAGGCTATTTCAAGAGATGCACCTGTAGCAAGCATGGTGTCGGCAAGAATCAGGACCTTGCCTGTCAGATCCGGAGTGCTGCAGTATTCTATCTGTATATGGAAGTCCTCTCCCTTGTCATATTTCCTGTAGGCCGCAACAAAGGCATTCTGTGCATCATCAAAATAATTCAGGATACCCTGATGCAGAGGAAGACCGGCACGAAGGATGGTAGAAACCACGATCTTGTCATCATAGACCGGAATATTGGCTATTCCCAAAGGTGTAACCACCTGCTTCTCTGAAGCATGGAGGGTCTGACTTATCTCATAGGCGAATATCTCACCCAATCTTTCAAGGTTACGACGGAAACGCATGCTGTCCTTCTGGACATCCTTGTCACGCATCTGGGCGACAAATTTGTTGAGAACAGAATTCTTCTGACCGAGGTTAATGACTTTCATATGTGTTAGTGTTATTATATCCATGCAAATATATCCTTATTTTTAGCCAAGTCAAAATTTTTCGTTTTCCAATGTCTCGTCCGCAAAACTGTACCAACTGTCTTCCGCTACGACGACATGGTCCACAAGCTGGATGTCACATGAGCGCAGAGCCTTTCTGAGTATATCAGTCTGCGTTATGTCCGCCTGGCCCGGAAGAGCGTTTCCCGACGGATGATTATGCACCAGGATGACTCCTGAAGCCTTTTTTTCAATGGCACGACGCAGCACCGACTTCACATCGATTACCGTCGACTCCATGCCTCCGCTGCTCATTCTTTCCTTGCCCAGAAGATAGTTGGCCCTGTTGAGAAACAGGGCCCAGCATTCCTCATGGTCCAGTCCCCGCAGCACCGGCAGCATAAGTCTGTATACGGTACGCGGAGAAGATACCGGTGTCCTGTCATGGACAAACGGTTCTGCCGCACTGCGGCGCCCAAGTTCAAAAGCCGCAGCAACCGTTACCGCCTTGCCCGGACCGATCCCGTCAACGGAGCAAAGTTTCTCCACAGGCATCGATGCCACCCCGTTCAACCGGCCGTCACCGATACGAAGGAGTTCCCGTGCCACGTCCACCACATTCTTCTTTCCCGTGCCGGTCCTCAGGAGTATCGCCAGAAGTTCGGCGTCACTGAGGGCGGCCGCACCCTTCTCCAGCATCTTCTCACGCGGCCTTTCATCCATGCATAATTCCTTGATCTTCATGAAGGCAAAACTACCTTCCGGACACGAAAAAGCCGTTGTTTTAGTGTAAAACAACGGCAGATTTTTCTTTTTTTTAGTCTCTAGAGTTCTTTTCTGAGACGTGCCTTAGGGATTCCCAACTGATCACGGTACTTGGCAATGGTCCTGCGGGCCACCTTATATCCCTTGGAAGTCATCACCTCGACAAGTTCGTCGTCCGTAAGAGGCTTGTGCTTGTCCTCATTGTCCACGCATTCCTGAAGGGCCTTCTTGAGCTCACGGGTAGAGACTTCCTCGCCTTCCTGATTTTCCAGTCCTTCTGAGAAGAAGTATTTCAGAGGATAGATGCCGAAATGAGTCTCGATGTACTTGCTGTTAACCACCCGTGAGATGGTCGAGATGTCAAATCCCGTCTTTTCCGCGATATCCTTCAGAACCATCGGCTTGAGGTGGGTCTCGTCACCGTCGACGAAATAGTCGTGCTGATAGTCCACAATCGCCTGCATGGTATTGGACAATGTGTTGTGGCGCTGCTTTATGGCCTCGACAAACCATTTGGCGGAATCCAGTTTCTTCTTTACAAAGGCGGCAGCCTCCTTCTTCTCGCGCTCCGACGAATTTGCGGCCTCAATGAGGATATCCGCGTATTTCCTGTTGACCCTCAGTTCCGGTACTGAGAAACGGGGCATGGACAGTATGAGTTCGCCGTCCTTCAGTTCCAGAAGGAAGTCAGGAATTATCTGCTGCGCCTGATCTGTATATGAGTCGTCTATCTGTCCTCCAGGGGAAGGATTGAGTTTCAGGATCTTAGACATGGCCGCCTTGAGTTCATCCTCCGAGATGTTCATGCGGGTCATGATCTTCTGGAAATGCTTGTTGGTGAACTCATTGAAATAGTTCTTGAGAATGCGGACCGCATTGTCCACCTCAGGAGTCTTCTTCAACAGTCTTATCTGAAGGAGAAGGCATTCACGCAGGTCGCGGGCACCGACACCTGCCGGTTCGAACTCCTGGACGATCTTGAGCATATCGGCAACCTCCTGTTCGTCAGTCTCGATGTTAGCCCTGAAAGAAAGGTCATCCACAATGCTGTCAAGGCTCCTGCGCAGATAACCGTCATCATCAAGGCTTCCGATGATGAATGATGCCACAGCATACTGATGCTCTGTGAGATTGCGGTAGCCCAACTGTTCCTGAAGGCTTTGGGTAAAACTTTCCTTCACAGAAAACGTACTGTACTGCGGACGCTCGTCCTTGGTGTTGTAGTTGTCGGACCTCAGACGATAACTCGGGATAGAATCATCCTCCTTGTATTCGGACAGGGACACTTCCCTAGGAGCCTCATCTTCTTCCTTCTCTTTAGGCGCATCCTCATCCAGAACCGGATTTTCCTCCAGTTCCTTGCGTATCCTCTGCTCCAGTTCCTGAATAGGAAGTTCGATAAGTTTTATCGTCTGGATCTGCAAAGGAGACAACTTCTGGGTCTGCTTAAGTTCCAAACCTTGCTTCAACATAACACTACTACCTGATTGTCAATTAATTAAGACTTAACTTTAGGTCTGAGCACCTTGACGGTGTCGACAACATATGCATTTGACGTATCAACGACAGGAAACGAGATGTTTTCCTTCACCACAAAGGCACTTGGAAATTCACCTTTTATACGCTCGAGAAGCCTCATGGCCTCAGACTTTGTCCTGAAGTCACCTACCGTGACCTTGAAATATGGATTGGCATAAGTCCTGTATGCCACGACATCATGGTAAAGGGCCTCAAAGCGCTTGAGCGTCTCTTCCGACTCGACTCTCGCCGTCTGTCTGTTGTCAAAGAATATCCTGACACGATAGCCGCTCAAAGTCCTGTCCTCGTTAGATCTTATCTGTCTCCTTACTGCATCAGCCACCACATCCGTCTGCATCACCTTGACATCCGCCTTGGCGCCGGCATTCTTGGAAGGCATGATCATGAAGATGTCCTTCCCGGCCAAAGTCGTATCGACCGCTGTTGCAGGTCTGTATACTATCGAGTCAACCAGTTCGTAGCCTTCAGGTATGACATACTGTTCCTGCGCACGGGATACGGCAGGGATGGACAGCATAAAGGAAACGAGTAAAAGGATAAGATTGTCAGTTATTTTCATTTCGGGTAATTTACAAAAGTTTCTTCAAAGGTATATCCTTGATATTTACAGGCACGGCAGTACCGTTCTTCAATCGTATTCTGGCAGAAACATCCACCATGCACTCCTCCAGACGTTCCGCATCCGTAAGCATCAGAAGGTCCTTGAGGGTAGCGTCCTCTCCCAACTTCACAAAGGCTCTGAGGTGGTAGACCTCGGCCGAACGGGCCCACAGAACGAACGAATCCATCGTCGCTCTACCAAGAACCTTGCCAGAATGCTTCAATGCACCATTTATGTCTTCCAGTCCTACCTGGAAGGCAGGATTGTCGATACCCACGGCCAGAAAGACATTCAGTCCCTGAAGGCCCTGTGGGGCAATCGCTTCTATCTTCACCGAGGTCACTTTGATATCCTTGACCTTATTGCATGAGGTCAGGGACAAGACCAGCGCCGACAATATGACAGTCAGCAGTTTTAATGTCCTGTTCTTCACAATATATATCTTTACATCTTCGCAAAGATAACGATATTCGTTGAAAAATCCTATCTTTGCAATCTGACTGAACCAGTATAGAAGATGAACGGAATAAGACCAATTTCAGACCCTTCGAAGCCGAAGGTATACATAGAGACATACGGATGCCAGAGGAACGTGAATGACAGCGAGGTCATTCTCTCAATCCTGCAGGATGCAGGGTATGTGCTCACCGAGAACATGAACGACGCTGACGTCATCCTTGCCAACACATGCTCCATAAGGGACAACGCCGAGCAGAGGATATGGGGCAGGATAGACCAGTTCCGTCTCCAGAAGAGAAACAGGGAAGGCGTGGTGATCGGTATCGTCGGATGCATGGCGGAAAGACTGAAGGACAAGCTTCTTGAGAAGGTGGACCTCGTGGCAGGCCCTGACTCCTACAGAAGTCTTCCCCAACTCCTCAAGGCCATCACACCTGAGACACCTCAGATCAACGTCCTCCTTTCTCACGAAGAGACATATGCTGACATCGCCCCGGTCAGACTCGACAAGAACGGAGTTTCAGCATTCATTTCCATCATGAGGGGATGCAACAACGTATGTTCATACTGCGTGGTGCCGTATACCCGTGGAGCGGAGCGCAGCAGGGACCCCTATACCATCGTCAACGAGGCAAAGGTATTGTATGAAAACGGATACAAGGAAGTCACTCTCCTGGGACAGAACGTCGATTCGTATTTCTGGAAGGACGCAGAGAGACCTGACAGGAACGTCAATTTCGCCCAACTCCTTGAGATGGTGGCAAAGATCAGTCCCGAACTACGCGTAAGGTTCTCGACTTCTCATCCGAAAGACATCAGCGACGAGGTCATCTACACAATGGCCTTATATGAAAACATCTGCAAGCACATCCATCTTCCGGTACAGTCAGGCAGCAGTGTCATGCTGGAAAAGATGAGAAGGAAATACAACCGCGAATGGTATCTCGAAAGGGTGGCGAAGATACGCAGCGTCATTCCTGACTGCGGACTCACCACAGACGTGATCGCAGGATTCAGCGGAGAGACGGAGCAGGACCACAAGGACACGCTCTCCCTTATGGAAGAGGTGGTGTTCGACTCGGCCTTCATGTTCGCCTATTCAGAGCGTCCCGGCACCCTTGCATCCAAGAAATACCCTGACGACATTCCATATTCTCTCAAGACGGAGCGTCTGAACGAAATCATAGCACTTCAGGGCCGTATGAGCCTGAAGAGCAATGAGAAGGAGATAGGAAAGCGTCTGAAGGTACTTGTAGAAGGACCTTCAAAGAAGAATCAGAAGGAACTCTGCGGAAGAGCAAGCAGCAACAAGATGTGCGTTTTCCCTGACATGGGAGAAAAGGCCGGAGACTATTGCGAAGTAGAAGTCGTATCAGTGACTTCCGCAACCCTCATCTGCAAACGCATCTGATAAGACTGAATGGGAGGCATATTCTCCATATTGACATCCATATTCGGCATTTTCATGATTGTCGGAGCCATCCTTGTGATACTCAACGACAACCAGGATTCCGGAAGGAAGATCGCGTGGATACTCATAATCGGCATCCTCCCTGTCATCGGACTCATCCTCTACTTCGTCTTCGGACTCAACTTCAGAAAACCGGGCTTGTTCAAGGTCAGGAACAGGGAGTTCCTCGAGACCTTCGAGATGAGAGCGAGTGACAGGACCAAGGCCCTGCTGTTCGGCGACGACCAGGAAAAGAAGATAAGGGAAAGATACCGGAGCCTGAGCAGACTCCTTAAGAGGGACAGCGGCCTCACAGTCTGCGAAAACAACGAGATAGAGATCATCACTTCAGGAGAAAGAAAACTGGAGGCACTTGTCAGCGACCTTCTTGCCGCAAAGCACCACATACATTTCGAATATTTCTACTTTCTGAAGGATGACGGCAGCAGGAAGATCAAGAATCTCCTGATGCAGAAGGCGCGCGAAGGCGTCAAGGTACGCTTCATCCACGAAAATATCGCCAACATCACCATCTGGGAAGGTTACTACAACGAAATGAAGGAGGCCGGCGTGGAAGTGGTGAAGTTCACCAATCCGAACATATTCCTGCTCTCGAAGTTCAACTACCGTGACCACCGCAAGATAGTGGTGATAGACGGAAAGATCGGATATACCGGAGGCATGAACATCGGTGACGATTACTTCTTCAGATGGCGCGACACGCATACGAGGATAACCGGTAATGCCGTCGCCTCGCTTCAATACTGCTTCCTCAACTCATGGATCACTTCCGGTGGAAAGATAGAAGGAAACTTAGACGAATTCTTCCCGGAAAGCGTTGAGGTCAATGACGACAAACTTGTGCAGATAATTCCGGACGAACCTGACAGGGAGTTCCCTATACTTCATATGGGAGCTGTATGGACTGCAAGCCATTCGTCAAGGTATCTATACATACAGACTCCATACTTCGTTCCCCCTGAACCACTTATGCTAGCGCTCAAGTCTGCAGCATTGAAAGGATGTGACGTAAGGCTCATGGTTCCGGAAAAGGCCGATCTCTTCTTCATGGGTCCTGCAAACAAGTCCTTCTACCAGGAATGCCTTGAGGCCGGCATCCGCATATTCGAGAAAGGAGGAAGGTTCATCCATGCAAAGACACTTGTATCCGACGACTATCTTTCCATTATAGGATCCGCCAACATGGACTGCAGGAGCCTGGAACTCAGTTACGAGATAAACTCCTATATCTATAGCGAGGAAGTGGCGAAAAAGAACCGCAGGATATTTCTCGATGACCTGAAGGAATGCAGGGAAATAACTCTGGAAGAATGGAAGAAGCGCCCATGGTATCATAAGATATCACAGGCGCTCATGCGTCTTTTCGCTCCGCTTCTCTAAGACTACCGCACTCTTATCTTCTTACCGATGCGCAAGGTAGTCTTTGTCGTCATGCCGTTGAGACGGCACAGTTCGCTGATGGTGGTACCGTTGTTACGGGCAATCTTGCTCAAGGTGTCACCGGAACGGATGACATAATACTTCATCGCAGCCCTCTCCGCATCTTCTGCTGCGTCTTCCTCATGATTCTTCATCTCATCCTCAAAGTCCTGCTCATAGTTGCTGTAGATGTTGAAATACTTCTTCTTCAGCACGAACAGACGATGCCTGAGTTCTCCTGTCTTGAAATCGATGAGCCACTGAGGGTCGAAGGCAAAGCCCTTGTACCTTGTCTCGAAATGGAGATGCGGGCCTGTCGAACGGCCGGTAGATCCGCCGAGTCCGATCACATCACCGGCGTTCACCCAATCTCCGACTTCCACATTTCTTTTTGAAAGATGGGCATAGAAGGTCTCCAGACCGTTATCGTGTCTGATTATGACAAGATTGCCGAAGGCTCCCCAATACTTGGATACCCTCACCTTGCCGGTAAATGTGGCATAAACCGGATCTCCGACCTTGAGCGGCAGATCCACTCCCTGATGACGGCGGCCGCGCCTTACCCCGAACTTTCCTCGGTAATACACATCTCCTTGGAAAGGACAATGATATTGATTGAGGCTGTCAACCAGCCATATGGACCATGATGCAGGAAGTTCGGACTGCTCTATTCCATACGGATTGGTGCCATCCTCCTTCCAGCACTCATCAAAAACACCTGTAACCTTCTGATAATCAGGAGTCTTATAATATTGCCACGTATTATCTCCGTAGAGGATGACCTTTATATACTCGTTTACGGTATCAAGTGTATCGATAGGATCTGAAGGCGGCTTCATCCAGTTAGGAACGGCCTGAAGGGCCGGACGAGGAATCTGCAACTTCGTCTTTGTAGTATCCAGTCTTACGGGATTTATTGCAGAAAGTTTGTCTGCAGACAGAAACCCTGCCATGCAGACAAACACTATATTCAGTATGTATCTTGTTGTTTTTCCAGCCATTTATCTTGCTCCGAATTGTTCTGTAAGAATCTTCCTGACTTCTGCGACTTTCTCTTCCAGAAGTTCCTTTGAACTGGCCTCGCACAGGAACCTCAGGTATGGTTCGGTATTCGAAGGCCTGATATTGAACCACCAGTCAGGGAATTCCACCCTGTATCCGTCGAAATCCATATACGCAGAAGGTTTCTCCTGTGCCATGAAATGGTCACGTACGGCATCCATCGCACCCTTCTTGTCCTCAAGACGGAAGTTTATCTCACCCGAGTTCTGATAGCCTTCGATCTTTGATATGAGGGCACTCAGACTCACTCCCTGCTTCTTCATCTTCGCCACGACGTTGACGATGAGGATGGACGCAAGCATTCCGCTGTCAGAATAAAAGAAGTCACGGAAATAATAATGACCTGCAAGTTCACCGCCGAAAATGCCGCCGATCTCACGGAGTTTGCGTGCGGCAAAAGCACGGCCTACCTTCCATGTGTACATCTCGCCTCCCATCGGTGCAAGATATTCGCCCACGGCCTTGGAACTTCTGATGTCCTGTATCACAAGTCCCGACTCTCCCCTTTCCTCAAGGAAATAATGTCCCAGTACCGCAATCATAAGGTCTGGAGATACAAACCTGCTGTTCTCGTCCACAAACATCACACGGTCCGCATCTCCGTCATAGATGATACCGATATCGGCACCTGTATCGGCAACAAGTTTCTTCAGGGCCTCCACATTCTTCTGAACGAGAGGATTAGGTTCGTGATTAGGGAAGGATCCGTCAAGTTCCTCATAGATGTATGAAGGCGCGTCACCGAATATGTCGCGGACAAACAGAGACGCCATTCCGTTGGATACATCGATAGCGATCTTCAGGTCGGACCAGTCCTCCTTGTATGAGAGAAGGAAGTCAAGATAATCCTTGCGTATATCCATCGCATGCACTTCACCCTTCTTATCCGCCACCGGACACTCGCGGCCGCTCTCAATCCAGTCACGGATCTGTCCCAGACCGTTGTCCAGGCCCACAGGAAGGGCGTTCTCACGCGAAACCTTCATTCCGTTATATTCTGCCGGATTGTGAGATGCCGTGATCTGGACAGAAGCCTTGAATCCGTACTTGGCCGTACCGAAATACACCATCGGAGTGGTGCTCTGGCCGATATCATAGACGTCAGCACCGGCATCGGTGATACCTTTCACCAGATACTCATGTATCTCCGGAGATGAGACTCTCGCGTCCCTGCCCACAAGGACCTTGTCGGCAGACAGAAGTTCAGGAAGGAAATAACCTACCTTGTAGGCCACATCCTTGTCAAAGTCCACATTGTAGACTCCCCTGATGTCATATGCATGGAATGCTCCCATTATTTCTTTGATTTATATCGTGTCTGCACCGCACCCTTCGCGATAGCCTGCAGTTTGCGCGCGATCATCTTGCGGCGGATCGGTGAGACATTATCTACAAAAAGGTTGCCTTCGAGTTGGGAAAGTTCGTGCTGCACCATACGGCAGGCAAAACGGTCGAACTCTTCGACCACCTTCTCAAGGTTCTCATTGTAGTATTCCACCTTTATCTTCGACGGCCTGCGGACTTCCGCATAGATGCCGGGAACGCTCAGGCAGCCCTCTGAATATTCGCATGTCTCTTCGCTCTCTTCAAGTACGACAGGATTGATCATGACGCGGAAGAAGTCCTTGAGATAGTCATAAGTCTCGGTAAGGTCCCTTCCGTCCACTATCACGATATTCCTGTTCACGCCCACCTGAGGTGCAGCAAGACCGCATCCGTCCGCATTCTTGAGCGTTTCCTTCATGTCTTCCAGGAGTTTTGCTATTCCCTCCCTGTCATTGATGTCGACGTCCTCGTTCTCTCTTCTGAGGACATCCGAACCATATAAATATATCGGCAGTATCATATCCCTTTTTGTTTTTTATCAAGATAACTTTGCAGAATTATGGCGGCACTGATCTTGTCGACGGATTCCTTCTTCATCCTGTCCTGCTTCTTCATGCCCCCGTCAATCATGGCACGATGTGCAAGAACAGAAGTAAAGCGTTCATCCTCGAGTGCGACAGGGATGCCCGGGAAGGCCTTCCTGAGACGGTTGAGAAGCACATCCACATCTTTTGCCGCCTCCGACGGAGCACCGTCCATATTGATCGGATATCCGACGACAAAGAGCACTACATTCTCATTTTCAGCGTATTTTTTAAGATAATCTATTATCTTTGCAGAATGTACCGTTTCCAGTGCAGACGCAAAGATTCCGAGCGGATCGCTCACTGCGACTCCGACCCTTTTCCTTCCGTAATCTATGCCGATGATCCTGTCCATTCGGGTGCAAAGTTATAATAAAAACGAATTTATGTCAAACCGCAATAGAGAAAAGAAGTCCAGAAAGTTCAGACTTGCCGTAATAGACGACAAGACGCATCAGCAACTGGTGACCCTGCACTTCACAAGAACAAGTTTCTTCATTGGCATTGTGACCATACTGGTAGTACTGTGCGCTGCAATATATTCCATCATAGCGTTCACCCCGGCAAAGACGTTTATTCCAGGTTATCCCGACGCAAGGTCGAAAAGGGCTGCCATCCAGAATGCCATCACTATAGACTCGCTTGAAAGGGTTGTGTTCAGATGGGAACTCTATTCAGAGAATCTGCGCAGGGTTCTGGAAGGAGAAGAGCCTATCAAGATAGACAGCCTCATCAAGATTTCCAGGACCGGCATGACCGATGACCTTGACATGAGCGAAGCCGCCCTAAAGGACTCCCTGCTACGCGAACAGGTCAAGGAAGAGGAGCAGTTCGGAATTTCCCAGAGGACAAGGCGAAACCTCCCTATCGAGGGACTGCATTTCTTCACACCGTTGAAGGGAGTGGTATCGCAAGGATATGACCCGGCAGTCCACCCGTATCTCGACATCACCGCACCTGCAGGCTCGGTGGTGAAGGCGACCCTTGACGGTACCGTGATCTTTGCAGGCTGGAGCGATGATGCAGGGAACACCATCCAGATACAGCACGACGGTGACATTGTATCCATCTACAAGCACAACGACAAACTCCTTAAGAAAGTAGGGGACAAGGTGACTGCAGGTTCACCTGTGGCACTGGTAGGAAATACAGGGGAACTCACGACCGGAGCCCACCTTCATTTCGAACTATGGCACAAGGGAGAGACTGTAGACCCCACCAGATACATAAAATTCTAAATGACATATCATATAATGAACAAAAGACGCATTGCGATCCTGGGATCGACAGGTTCCATAGGAAGACAGGCACTCGATGTCATCAGACAGCACAGGGACATCTTTGAAGTCGAACTCCTCACTGCCAACAACAGTTCAGACCTGCTGATACGGCAGGCCATCGAATTTGATGCAAATTCAGTGGTGATCTGCAACGAAGACAAGTATCAGGAAGTCAAGGAGGCCCTGGACCCTCATTATATAAAAGTGTTTGCAGGAATGCAGTCCGTATGCGACCTCGTGACATCGGACAACATAGACATCGTGCTTACATCCATGGTCGGCTTCAGCGGCCTTTCTTCGACCGTTGCGGCAGTAAAGGCCGGAAAGACCATTGCACTGGCAAACAAGGAGACCCTTGTCGCTGCGGGAAAGACAGTAATGGACCTTGCCTCGAAGCATCATGCGCGCATCCTTCCGGTGGATTCCGAGCATTCTGCAATCTTCCAGTGTCTGATGGGCTCTGCAGGCGCCGACATTGAAAAGATACACCTTACAGCATCCGGAGGTCCGTTCCGCACATGGAGCCGTGAAGACATCGCGAAGGCAACACGCGCACAGGCCCTGAACCATCCGAACTGGAGCATGGGAAGCAAGATCACCATCGATTCGGCTACAATGATGAACAAGGGACTCGAAATAATAGAAGCGAGATGGCTCTTCGGCACCCTGGGAGACAAGATCCAGGTGGTGATACATCCTGAATCCATCATCCATTCGATGGTGGAATATGCCGACGGATCCGTCATAGCACAGATGGGACACCCGGACATGAGGGAGGCCATACAGTTCGCCTTCAGTTTTCCTGAAAGACTGCCGCTGGACAACCGAAAACTGAATTTCGCAGAACTCGGAAGCATGTCATTCTTTGCTCCGGACCAGGAGAAGTTCCCAGCGCTGCGGCTGGCATATGAATCCCTTGAAAAAGGCGGTAACATGGCGTGCATCATGAATGCAGCCAACGAGGCAGCAGTTGCCGCATTCCTGGAAGAAAGGATAGGATTCTACGACATCACGGACGTAGTTGCCGAATGTATGAATGGTGCAGATTTTGTAGTTGACCCTGACCTTGACGCAATCTTCCGGACAAATGACGAGATTCTTGCCAAGGCTGGCGAAATCATAGGAAGGATCGCCGGAAGAAAATCTTTTTAACAGAAACACGATTACATGATTGCTCTAATAAAGACACTTCAGGTCATCCTTGCCCTGTCGATTCTGATCATAGTGCACGAATTCGGACATTTCATCTTTTCAAAGATGTTCAGAATCAGAGTGGACAAATTCTTCCTCTTCTTCGATGCGGGAAACGTCAGTCTTTTCAGCACCAAGAAAGGATGGTTCCCGAAACTGTTCCCCAAGGCAATGGAATGGGAGACAGAATACGGCATAGGCTGGCTTCCGCTTGGAGGCTACTGCAAAGTATGCGGAATGATCGATGAATCCATGGACACAGAATACCTGAAGAACGAGCCCAAGCCATGGGAATTCAGAAGCAAACCGGCATGGCAGAGGCTCCTTGTGATGGCCGGAGGCGTATTGTTCAACTTCATCTTCGCCATCATCATGTACTCGGTACTCCTCGCCAACTGGGGAGAGAATTACATAAGCAACGACGGAAGCAGGATATATGTAAACGAACTCGCATACGATATGGGCTTCCGCAACGGAGACCACATCATTAGCCTGGACGGCGAAGAACAGGAAGACTTCTTCATGCTTCAGGCCAATCTGGTCAGAGAGACCGCCTCCAAGGCAACAGTCCTAAGAGACGGAGACACTCTGGACATCTACATCGACCAGAACAGGATAGGTGAAATATTGAACAGTCCGGGCATGTTCGGCCTTGCAAGACCGTTCATAGTCAGCAAGGTAGCCGACGAGTCCCCGAACATTGATGCCGGACTTGCCGAAGGCGACAGAATCATCGCCATAGCGGGCACGCCGACCGAATTCCTGCAGGACGCATGGACCGTACTGGAAGACAACGCCGGACAGGAAGTCCCTGTGCGCATCCTCAGGGCCGGAGACACCATCTCCATGAACCTCCAGGTAGACTCTCTGGGAAAACTCGGAGTATTTCTTGAGCAGCCGCAGATAAACACAAAGGAATATTCAGCCCTGTCATCCATCCCGGCAGGCTTCAGAAAGACATTCTCTTCAATCGGGGGATACATACAGGACCTGAAACTGGTATTCACACCTAAGACCGAAGCGTATAAATCCGTTGGAAGTTTCATTGCCATAGGACAGGTATTCCCTGCAACATGGGACTGGCAAAGTTTCATCAGCATCATCGCGATGCTCTCCATAATGCTGGGAGTGATGAACCTCATCCCTATACCGGCGCTGGACGGAGGCCATATCGTATTCACAATATACGAAATGATAACGGGCAGGAAGCCTAGCGACAACTTCCTGTATGTGACCCAGATTATTGGAATGTTCCTGATCTTCGGCCTGATGTTCCTAGCCTTCGGCAACGATATTGCAAGAATATTCAGAATGTTCAGATAATGATATAAAGCACAACAATATGAAAGCAACAGTTAAATACCTCTCACTGATCATGGTGGCTCTTGTCACCCTCTGTTCCTGCAACGAAAGAAAGACCAGGCAGGCCCTTCTCCCTAACATCAGCGGCAAGGCCGGTGAAGTCATCGTAGTGATAGACAAGGCTAATTGGGAAGGGATCGTGGGCAACGCTCTGAGGGACTCGCTTGCATGCGAGACTCCTTATCTTCCTCAAAGGGAGCCTCTCTTCAGTCTCGTCAATGTGCCTCAGAACGGATTTACCAGCATGTTCCAGGTACACAGGAACATAATTGTGATGAACATCAATCCGGCAGTAACGGAGCCTGGCATCGTATATAGAAAAGACGTATGGGCAAGGCCTCAGACGGTCATCCACATCAATGCTGCAGATGCAGAAGCGGCAGTGGAGATCATCCGGAAGAACAGTCCTGACATCGTGGCGACACTTGAACAGGCGGAAAGGGATAGGATCATCGCCAACACCAGGAAATACGAAGAACTCAAACTCGCACCATACATAACAGAAATGGTAGGAGGTTCTCCGCACTTCCCTTCCGGATACCAGTTGAAGAAGAAGACCTCTGACTTCATCTGGATAGAGTATGCAATACAGTACGTGACACAGGGAATCCTCGTATACAAATATCCTGTCGTAGAAGGTGAGAACATGATGGATCTCGACAACATCATTACAAACAGCAACGAGATCCTGATGAACAACGTCCCTGGAATGTTCGACAACACATATATGACCACCAGCAACTTCGTAAGGCCTTCGATAGAATACAAGCGTTATAAAGGCCTTGATTTCGCCGAAATCAGAGGTTTCTGGGAAGTTGCCAACGATTTCATGGGCGGCCCTTTCGTCTCACACGTATTCTACAGCAGGGACGGCAAGGAAGTCATCGTCCTTCAGGCATTCGTATATGCTCCGAAATATGACAAGAGGCAGTATCTCAGACAGGTCGAGTCTGTGATCTACTCTTTCGAATGGGCAAAAGAGAAATAGAAATTAAGAAAAGATTGCAAAATATTTTGTCAGTTTAAAAACTTTTCTTACCTTTGCACTCCCATTTGTGAAAAGATGGTCAGTTTGGTCGGTTCGTCTATCGGTTAGGACTCAAGATTTTCATTCTTGCAAGAGGGGTTCGATTCCCCTACCGACTACGAAAAATATAAAAAAGAATAACAATGGCAAATCACGCTTCAGCAGACAAGCGCTATCGCCAGAGCGAAAGGCGCAGATTGCATAATAAATATTATGCAAAGACAACAAGAAACGCAATCCGTGCGATCCGTAACACATCAGACAAGGCAGCAGCCGAGGCTAACGCTCCTAAGGTCTATGCAATGATCGACAAGTTGGCAAAGATCGGTGTTATCCACAAGAACAAGGCTGCAAACCTCAAGAGCGGTATCGCAGTTTATATCAATAAACTTTCATAAAGAAAGGTTCCCTTTTAAAGGGTTTTCTTATAGCCGAGAGGAGCA
>JAFVHZ010000034.1 GCA_017474265.1 Bacteroidales bacterium
GTTGCTGGATGTTCTGGTGTCAGATGACGGTTCAGCCATCTCGTTCGGTACCTACATCGGTGGAAGTGCCGTCACGAGGGCCGTTCCTATTGACAATGTCAATCTCGGAGTTTACGGTTTCGGTGTTCAGGCGTGGTACACCGGTCTTACAGATTGGACGTCCTTTTCCGAAGCCTATGCCGGCAGCGCCATTCCTTCGGAGAATGTGTTCATGAACGACACGAAGTTGTATAAGACCACGGAAACCGATGGTGAAGGCAATGTGACCGTGACCGGAGAGAAGTGGCTTTACAGTCCATTGAAGTATTGGCCTAACAATGCAGAAGAGAAGGTAAGTTTCTTTGCCTATGCTCCTCACAGCAGCGCAAGCGCTAATGTGAGTGTCTCGGGAACGGATGTGACCTACAAGGTATCATCAGACGTGAGCGAGCAGGTTGACCTTCTGTATCATGACAATACCGAAAACAACACCCGCAACCTGACCAGGCAGCCGGTCGGAACGACAGTCGGCTTCAAGTTCGAGCATGCTCTTTCAAAGTTAGGCTTCAAGGTAGTTGCTGCGAACGATGTTCTTAATGACGACTATGGATCCGGTCCTCTTCTGCCGGAGGGGACTAAGATCGAAGTGAAGAAAGTGGCATTGGTCGGTGATTCTTATGTTTCAGACGCGTTGTCCGGTCCTTTTTTCACAGAGGGCGTTCTTTCTCTAGAAGACGGCACATGGAGTATAGTTGATGAGTCTTCGACTCAGGGTTTCGTCTTCACGCCATCTGATAACTTCGTCGGCGGCGATGTCATTACTCTCGACCATACGAACTCTAATGTTCTCCAGCCTGTTCTGGCAGAAGATTCCTATCTTATGGTCATACCTCAGTCTTTCAGTGAAGGAACCTCCTTCAAGATTTATGTTGAGTACGATGTGACCACCTCCGATTCAGGTCTGAGCGATGGCAGCCATGTCGTTGAGAACAGGATCACTTCCGGCTATCTGGAACTAGCCTCTCTCGAGGCCGGCAAGTCCTATACCCTTAACCTTATCCTCGGCATGACGACCGCTAAGTTCTCTGCTGTTTCTGAGGATTGGGTTGATGGAAACCTTGAAAATTCCGACAATCCTGATAATCCTGATAATCCTCTAGATCCGTCCAGGCCAATCTCAGGACTCGGAACAGAAGAAAATCCCTATGAAATCTGGAATTATAAGAATCTGGCCCAGATGCGTGACAACATCAACTCATCTGCCGAATATCCGGAAGGTGGAGAACCATGGAGGACTGCGTATTATATACAGATGGAAGATATCGATCTAAGTTGTCTTTGCGGACCGGATATAGATGACGGTACAACTTGGACACGAGTCCATGATGGTTTCAGTGGCTCTTATGATGGACAAGGTTATGAAATCAGGAATCTATATGGTGGCGGCTTGTTCTCGAACTTGTCGGAAAATGCGAAAGTCACCAATATACATTTTGTCGATGCCTTGTCCTGCTATTTTGAGCAGGCCAAGAACGGCA
>JAFVHZ010000035.1 GCA_017474265.1 Bacteroidales bacterium
CCGCGTGAACCGTAGATGGCGGTTGTTGATGCATCCTTGAGGACTTCGATTGACTCGACATCATTAGGGTTGATGTTTATGTCCGATCCGTATGCGATACCGTCAACGAGGATGAGAGGAGCGTTGCTTGCAGTGAGGGAGCGGTTACCACGGATGGTGAAGTTGAATCCGCTGCCAGGCTGTCCGCTGCTGCGTGTCATGTCGAGACCTGCCACCTTACCCTGCATGCTTTCGAGAACGTTGCTGGTAGGGACTGCAGTGATGTCCTTCTGTTTCACTGAAGCGATAGAACCTGTGAGGTCGCGCTTCTTCATCACACCGTATCCGACTACGACAACTCCGTCAAGTGCCTGTGCGTCCTCTTCGAGTACGATGTTCACGACGCTTCCGTTTACCTTCACTTCTTTGGTTGCATAGCCGATATAGGAGGCTACGAGTACTGCGTCTGAAGGAACATCGAGTGAATAATTGCCATCCAGATCCGTAATGGCTCCGAATGTGTCTGCACCTTTGACTGTCACGTTTACACCGATGAGGGGCTCGTTCTTGGAATCAGTGACTGTTCCTGAGACCTTCCTCTCCTGTGCGGTTGCGAACTGCGTGAAGAGCAGTGTCACAACAAGGAGCGACAGTCTGAAAAATTGATTTTTACTTTTCATAACGTTACATTATGGGTTAGTTAATAATATGTAGGTTATCGGGTTCTGTATTCCTATAACATACTTGCTTTCGCAAAGTTTGGAAATATCGGTTTCAATCCTGTGCAAATTCTGCTCAGATGGGGTAAAAAATCGGTTTATATGAAAAACGGCGATGACAGTTGCAGTTTCTGTCATCGCCTACTAACCAAAAAGTGATAAAAAATCCAGAACTTATCTGAGATGCTCCAATATCCAGTCCAGATGTCCCCGTTCGGTATCCTCTGAGGTCCAGTGCTCGTTGATCGGGGTTATGAGTGCCTCCTTAGGGCATGTGAGAACATTATATACGGCATAACTTGTCGTCGGAGGACATACGTCGTCGTTGAATCCCCAAGTTATGAATGTCGGTGCCTTCACCATGCGTGCAAAATTCACCACGTCGTAGTATGCCATGGTATTGAGTTTCTCAGGGGTATCCATGCCCTCCACACGGAAGAAATGAGGGTAGCCTCCGGCGCGTCCTGCCATGTAGCCTGCCATATCGCTGAGGGCAGGGTGGTTGGCAACGCATGCGGTCACTCTTTCGTCAAGACCGGCAGTGATGATGGCGAGCGCACCGCCCTGGCTGCCGCCCTGCACTGCCACATTCTTTCCGTCCCATTCCGGAAGTGATGTGAGAAGGTCAATGCATCTCACGCAGGCCAGATAGACCCTTTTCATGTAGTAATTGTCCTTGTTGTCCAGACCGTTCTGAAGGTAGCCGTTCTCCCTGCCGCTGAATGCCGCACTGATTTCCTTGAACTGTTCTTCCGTCATCTTCGGGTGCAGACCGTGTATCTCGAATTCGAGACGTATGCATCCTTCTTCTGCATAGTATTTATGGCGGAGAGGCCCCTTGATGGTCTTGATGCCGGCACCTGGAGGACAGAGCACCACAGGGCAACTTCCTTTCTGTGCATCCTTCGGGTAGAAAAGATAGCCGTAGACGGCCTGTCCTGCGTTGTTTAGTTGCAGTTTGATCAGATAGCAGTCTATCTTGTCGGTACAATACTCAGGTGCGAGTTCCTTCGTGTATTTGAGAGGGAACTTTGCTGCCTCGGCCTTGTTGCTGTCCCAGAATTCCTTGAAGTCTGCAGGCATCTGTGTGTATGGCTGGATCTTTTCTGGCGAGAATCCTACCTTTACATGATGCTTATATGTCTTGTCTCCATATTTTACAGTCATCCTGCAATCGCGGAACCCGGGCTCCTTCATGGTGCCTATGCTTATCTTTGCCTTTCCGTCTTTGAGGACCACGGATCCGTAAGAGTCTGCAGGCATCATGTCGCCTCCGATCTCATATTCCACGGTCACGCCGTCCTGAGGGATGCCGTACCGGTAGACCTGCACCTCGACCTCTGCCTTTTCACCGGTCCGGTATATCCAGTCAGAATGGTCAGGAACGGTGACCCAGAGTAGGTCGCTGCGATATGGATAGTTTTCACCCGCTACGGCAATGCTGAGCAGGGAGATGACGAATGCAAACAGAATTCTTTTCATGATGTTCTATCTTTTTATCTTTACTAGCGCGTTTCCGTTTCTGACAGGATTCCATCCGTCTTCTCCTGCGAGGATGCTTTCCATGTCATATTTCTTCAGACTCTTCAACTGGTGTGAGAAACCTGCTCTGGATGCTGGCGCGGCGCCTTCTCCTGTGCTCTGATATTCAGCATAATAGGCTGTCTTTTCGTTGGATTTCTTTCCCCAGTTGTTCCAGCCCTCAGGGTTGATGTGTCCGCCGAGTTCGCAACGGATGTAGACTGTCTTTCCGTAAGGTCTCCAAGGACGTGAAAGGAATACGTTGTCCACTCCTTCTGAGGCGGTCAGACGGCAGTCATAGAAGATATA
Organism: Bacteroidales bacterium; assembly: GCA_017474265.1. Taxonomy (GTDB): domain Bacteria; phylum Bacteroidota; class Bacteroidia; order Bacteroidales; family UBA932; genus Cryptobacteroides. The sequence continues at coordinate 2,529 of JAFVHZ010000035.1, forward strand.
TCCGTGTTCCTGGTCCTTCAGGGTGGATGGTGCTGTTACGTATCCGTCTGAGAGACTATGGATGTGGCAGTTGTCAAAGATGGCGAGCGACCATCCGAAAATGAAGTCGACGGTCCCTTCTATGTAGCAGTCCTTGTAGTACTGCCTGCAGTATTCGCCGTAGGTGTACAGAGTGTCCTGAAATCCTAAGAAACGGCATTTGTTGAAGAACGCCCTGTCGGCGCAGACGAAACAGGCCACAGCCTGTCCTACAGGACCTGCGGAATTGCAGAAAGTGATGTTCTCTGCATAGAAGTCAGGGCCGTAGATGTAGCATGATGCAGAACCTGAAGTGCCGGTCTCCCTGCCAAGACTGTTGGTCTTCTGTGCATATGAGTCGTACGTCAGGACGACATTGCCTTCCCCTATCATTGAAAGGTTGATCTTGCAGGCCGGAATGACCAGTTTCTCCTTGTATACGCCTTCCTTTATGATGATGGTCACTCTTTCATTCTTGTGAAAGTCAGGAACGGCGTCAATGGCCTCCTGTACGGTGCAGAAGTCTCCGCTGCCGTCCTTGGCGACAGTCAGAACGGGCCCGTTCGCTGCAAGGACGCTCGTGCTTATGAGCAGTAGGCAGATAAGTGTGATGGCTCTTCGTATCATAGTCTATGCATCGCTGATGTTACGATTGCAATATTAGGTATAAATTATTATCGGAATGTGTAAAAAAAGTTTAATTCTGTGTAAAAATCCTCATATCCGCCCTGATACATGTCCGGCCGACCCGTCTGGGCCGGCCGGAAGCAGTTTCTAAAGTGTCAGAATCAGTCCTGAGCGTTCTTGAGAGCCTCACGGATCTTGGCCTCTATCTCGTCGCAGAGTTCGAGGTTGTCCGTCAGAAGTGCCTTTACGGCCTCTCTTCCCTGAGCCAGTTTGCTGTCTCCGTAACTGAACCATGAGCCGCTCTTTTTGATGATGTCGTACTCGACTGCGAGGTCGATGACTTCTCCCACCCTTGAGATACCTTCGCCGTAGACGATGTCAAACTCCGCCTTCTTGAACGGAGGTGCCATCTTGTTCTTGACGATCTTGACCTTTGTGCGGTTGCCGAGAGCCTCGTCTCCGTCCTTGATCTGTGTGGTGCGGCGCACATCCACGCGTACTGATGCATAGAACTTGAGTGCGTTACCTCCTGTAGTTGTCTCAGGATTGCCGAACATCACGCCGATCTTGTCGCGCAACTGGTTGATGAAGATGCAGCATGTGTTTGTCTTGCTGATGTTTGCAGTAAGTTTCCTGAGAGCCTGGCTCATGAGTCTTGCCTGAAGACCCATCTTCGAGTCTCCCATCTCTCCTTCGATCTCCGCCTTTGGCGTGAGGGCCGCTACAGAGTCGATCACGATGATGTCAATCGCACCTGAACGGATGAGGTTGTCCGCAATCTCAAGGGCCTGTTCTCCGTTGTCAGGCTGAGAGATCAGGAGGGTGTCGAGGTCTACGCCGAGGTTCTTGGCGTATGTCCTGTCGAAGGCGTGCTCCGCGTCAATGATGGCCGCGATGCCTCCCTGCTTCTGAGCCTGGGCGATGGCGTGGATCGCCAGTGTGGTCTTACCGCTTGATTCCGGTCCGTAGATCTCGATGACCCTGCCACGAGGGTATCCTCCGATGCCGAGCGCCGCGTCCAGAGCAATGGAACCGCTCGGAATGACCGAAACCTCCCATTTTGGCTGATCTCCCAACTTCATGATCGTACCCTTTCCGTAGTCTTTCTCAATCTTGTCAATCGTCGCCTGCAAAGCCTTGAGTTTTGCAGCATTGATGCCGGTACTTTCCTGTACTTCTTCTTTAGCCATAAATGTAAAATTTTAAATGTTAACCGTCTGCGGAACTTTTCCGCTCAACAAAGCAAATGTAATGAAAAACTTTCTATGCGACAAAATTATTGTCGATTTGTGCTAAACTGTGGTACAATTGAAATAAAATTGCCGAAACAATGGACATCGCCCGATAAAAAAACTTATTTTTGTATGTTATTTGCAGCAATTTACAGATATGAAAGAAAAACTTCTGGGAAAGAACCTCGATGAACTGAAGCAGATCGTCGCGAACGAAGGGATGCCTGGCTTTACGGCCAAGCAGATCGCGCAGTGGCTCTATGTCAAGAAGGTGCGTACCATCGACGAGATGACCAACCTCTCAAAGGCGGCGAGGGCATCATTGGCTGAAAAGTACGAGGTAGGCGTCACTCCATATGCCGGTCTTCAGATCTCATCGGATGGTACAAAGAAGTACCTTTTCCCTGTAAGATGCTCTCACAGGCGCGGCCTTAACCTCAGGGTTGCTGAAGACGAACTGGAAGACGGTGCAGTGGAGGCAGTGATGATTCCGGATGATGACCGCGCCACCCTATGTGTCTCATCTCAGTCGGGATGCCGCATGGGATGCAAGTTCTGCATGACGGGACGTCAGGGATTCCACGGACATATGTCTGCCGCGGACATCATCTCCCAGTTCATTGCGGTCGACGAATCGGACCGCCTCACAAACGCCGTCTTCATGGGAATGGGCGAGCCTCTCGACAATTATGACAATGTGATGCGGGCGATAGAGATCCTGACTGCGGACTGGGGCTTTGCGTGGAGCCCGAAAAGAATCACGGTATCGACCATCGGCGTCCTTCCTAATCTGAAGAGATACCTCGATGAATGCAAGTGCCACCTTGCCGTCAGCCTGCACGACCCTTTCGGACCTGAACGCCTGAGCATGATGCCTGTGCAGGGAGCATGGCCGATAAAGGATGTCATCGACCTTATAAAGCAGTATGATTTCACAGGCCAGCGTCGTGTAAGTTTCGAATATACCATGTTCGCGGGCTTCAACGACACGAAGGCGCATGCGGATGCGCTTGTCAGGATGCTTCGTGGCCTCGAGTGCCGCATGAACTTGATCAGATTCCATAAGATTCCGGATTTTCCATATGAAACTTCCGCTTCTGCGGTAATCGAGAATTTCAAGCAGAGACTTAACAATTCAGGCCTGACGACAACAGTTCGTGCATCCCGCGGCGAAGACATTCTCGCTGCCTGCGGAATGCTTGCCGGCCAGCATTCCGGTCATCCTGAACAAAGTGAAGGATCTTTACCAAACAAATAAAAACAATGAAACGGACACTTCCATACATCCTGATACCAATCCTTCTGATGGTCCTGAGCATTCCTCTGGCCTCCAGAGGCGTTGACCCTGAGTCAGATGCCAAGGCCATAGCAAGGATGCGCGAACGTATGGATGAGATAAGAAAGCATCGTCCTACGGTCGCTCTTGTTTTGAGCGGCGGTGGAGCCAAAGGTGCCGCCCATGTTGGTGTGATAGAGCATATCGAGTCACTCGGCATACCTGTGGACATGGTTCTGGGTACCAGCATGGGAGGTCTTGTCGGAGGTCTCTATGCTCTCGGATATACCGTGCCGGAGATGGACTCCCTGATCCGTAACATGGACTGGAACTGGGCTCTCAGTGACCGGCAGTCACGTGACTATGTGTCATATAATGACGTCAAATACAAGGAAAAATACCTTCTTTCGATTCCATTCTATCATGAGAGGGACTATTATAATATGATGCTCGCTGACGAGCATCGTTTTGACCATGTGAAGAAGCATGAGATCCTACATATCGGAGCGGATAACGAAGGAGGTGCGGATTTCCTGAAGAACAATCTCCTGGGCAGTCTTCCGTCGGGATATATATATGGACAGAATGTCAGCAATCTCATAAGTTCGCTGACTATAGGATATCAGGATTCCATTGATTTCCAGACTCTTCCGATACCGTTCTTCTGCATTGCCACAGACATGGTCTCAGGAAAGGCAAAGATATGGCATAGCGGAAAGATGAACATTGCCATGCGTTCCACTATGTCCATTCCGGGAGTATACGCCCCTGTCAGGACAGAAGGAATGGTGCTGGTTGACGGCGGCCTGAGGGACAATTATCCCACCTCTCTTGCACGTGAGATGGGCGCCGACATCATAATCGGCGTGGACCTTTCCCAGGCCCAGCGTTCATATACGCAGATCAACAATATCGGTGACATACTGGGACAGGGTATCGACATGCTGTCGAGAGATGCTCTGGAAAAGAACATCAATGTGCCGGACGTCAAGATCAAGCCGTATCTGCCTGAGTTCAATATGATGAGTTTCACTCCGACGGCAATAGATACCATCATTGTCCGCGGACGTGAGGCTGCCTTGGCTCAGGATTCACTCCTGAGGGAAGTCGCTTCAAGAACTGCCGGAAAGTATACGCCGGAGCCGAAACAGAAGGCATACGACTTCCATTCGGATTCTCTGAGGATTGCGGAAATAGATGTCAAGGGAGTTCTTCCTCGCGAAAAGGCCCTGCTGATGGACAGACTTCATCTCGAAGTCGGAGACAGGATCAGCCGTAAGGATCTGGACCATATCGTGGCACAGATATACGGCACGCAGTGCTATGACTATGTGACATACGAACTTCTTGGCGACAAGGAGCCTTTCAGACTGGTCCTGAACTGCAGGAAGGGTCCTGTGCATCAGTTGGGAATAGGGGTGAGGGCTGATACCGAGGAGATCGTGTCCGTCCTTCTGAACCTGGGACTGTATACGCACAGGCTCTATGGACATTCCTTTGACCTCACAGGAAAGATAAGCGCCAATCCTTATGTCCAGTTCAAATGGTCATACGATGTGCCTAAGATTCCTACTGTGAATGCCTCGGTATCTGCAAGATGGACCGATATGGGTATGCTGAACTTCGGGGCAAACAACCTGAGCCTGAGTTTCTTCAATGCGCGTCAGGAAGTCTACGTATCCAATATCAAATGGAAGAAACTGGACATCAAGGGAGGTATCAGGAACGATATATTCAATGTCCGAAACGTAAAGTCGTCCCAGATTATGGGAGACTACGACCTGGACCATCTCAACAACGATTATCCTTCCCTTTTCATGGATGCCCGTACCTATACTTTCGATGACGGATATTTCCCTACAAGGGGAGTGAGTGCAGGTGCGTCATATTCGTGGACATTCGCCGGCATACCGACGATGATCCATAATTTCCATACGGTACAGGCAGATGCGAAGGTCGTGGTGCAGGCGGACGAAATATTCGCCTTCATCCCTTCGTTCAATTTCCGTTTCCTTTTCGGACCGGACATCCCTGTCGCATATTTCAATGCCATGGGAGGCTCTCTGCCTGGAAGATATGTGGACCAGCAGATTCCTTTCATCGGCATCACCGACCTTGCCGCGATGAAGAACATCCTTACGGTCTATCGTATGGATCTGAGGTTCAGACTCGCCAGGAACCATTATCTTACCGGAATTGTGAACTATGCCAGAGACTGCGATACCTTCCGTGACTACACAGAAGGCCTTGGCTATTTCGGAGCAGGAGCGGAATATTCTTTTGATACCATTTTCGGCCCTCTTTCTGCCAATGTCCACTGGTCGAACATGACCCACAAAGTCGGAGTCTACCTCAGCGCCGGCTTCAATTTCTGATGCCCTATGAAGAACGAAACCCCCGATATGACCAGGACATCTGACCGTCTGCGCCGTCTTTGCTCCCGCAGGGAATATTGCCGGAGCGATGTCATGAAGAAGGCCCTGGATGCCCTTGACGGAGACAGGAACGCCGCAGAGCAGGTTGTGCAGGCCCTTGTGGACGAGAAGTATGTGGATGACCTGAGGTATGCATCCGCCTTTGCCCGTGACAAGGCCTCACTTGCAGGCTGGGGAGAGGTGAAGATAAGATATATGCTCGGAACTAAAGGAATATCGAAGGATATCATAAACATGGCGCTGGAAGAGATAGATGCCGGCAAGGCGCAGAGCAGGCTCGAGAAACTGCTGGAGACGAAGTACCGGACTCTGAAGGACGACCCTCAGTGCAGACTGAAGATGCTCCGCTTTGCCTTGGGAAGAGGCTACGGATATGATGAGGTGACGGATGTCGTGGAACGCCTCATGCGTAAATGAACATGATTGATGAACAATACTATGATGAACTACAGAAAACTGACGGCCGTTGAGATCGAAACCCTCAAGGCCCAGAGATGCGATGCCTCCGATTGGAATGAGATAGAGGTCACTGACGCATTTTCGCCGGAATATGTGCATTATGTGCGTTTCTCAGGCTCTATCAGGATGGGTGCATTCGGAAAGGAGTTCTGCCTTGCCGGCGGAATAAGGAAGCATTCAGGTATCAGATATGCCACCCTTCACAATGTCACTGTGGGCGATGACTGCTGCATAGAGAATGTAAAGAACTACATAGCGAACTATGCGATAGGTAGCGGGACTTTCATAGAGAATGTCGACATCATATTGACCGACGGAGTCAGTTCTTTCGGAAACGGGGTGGAAGTGTCTGTTCTGAGCGAGACCGGCGGCAGGGAAGTGATGATATTCGACCGTCTGACGGCCCAGACCGCATATGCCATGGCGCTTTACCGCCACCGTCCCGAGATGGTTGCCAGACTCCGCGGAATGATATCGGAATATGTGGATAAAGTCTCGTCTTCGACGGGAACTATAGGCAGGAATGTCGTCATCGTGGATTCAGGATATATAAAGAATGTAAGAATCGGCGACTGCTGCAAGATAGAGGGAGCGTCGCGACTCAAGAACGGAAGCATCAACAGCAACGCATCCGCCCCTGTACATGTGGGAGTGGGCGTGATCGGAGATGACTTCATCATATCCAGCGGTTCTTCTGTCGAGGACGGAGTGACATTCTCGCGTTGCTTCATAGGTCAGGCATGCCGTCTGGGACATAACTATTCGGCGTCCGACTCGCTCTTCTTCGGCAACTGCCAGGGAGAAAACGGAGAGGCCTGCGCCATCTTTGCCGGTCCGTTTACCGTGACCCACCACAAGTCGACCCTCCTGATCGCAGGAATGTTCTCGTTCATGAACGCAGGTTCCGGCTCGAACCAGAGCAACCATATGTACAAACTTGGCCCTATCCATCAGGGAATCATGGAAAGAGGTGCCAAGACTGCATCTGACTCATATATATTATGGCCTGCCAAGGTCGGCGCCTTCTCTCTTGTTATGGGACGCCATGTGAGCCATCAGGACACTTCCGATCTGCCGTTCTCATATCTTATCGAGCAGCAGAACACATCTTTCATAATGCCGGGTGCCAACCTCAAGAGTGTCGGAACCATCCGTGATGCCAGGAAATGGCCTGTCAGAGACAAGAGGACCGACCCCGAGAGACTGGACCAGATAAATTTCAACCTCCTCAGTCCTTACACCATCCAGAAGATGCTCAACGGTGTGGAGATACTGAAGAACCTTCAGCAGGTGTCAGGAGTAAATTCCGATGCCTATACCTATCAGAGCGGAAAGATAAAGAATTCTTCATTGAAGAACGGCCTCAAGTACTACGGAATGGCCATTGACAAGTTTCTGGGCAACTCTCTGATCACCCGGATTCAGAACTCCGGAGCATCGTCCATCGAGGAACTTCGTGCCGCGTTCATACCTAAGTCCGAGTACGGAGAAGGCAATTGGGTGGACCTTTCCGGAATGATCGCCCCGAAAAAGGCGGTTTCTGCCCTTCTCAATGATATCCAGACAGGAGTTCTGGATGACATAAACAAGGTGAACGACCGTTTTGCCTCCATTCATGCTTCATATTATGACTATGAGTGGAAGTGGGCCTACAGAGTCATAAAGGAGTATTATGGGACCGACCTTTCCTCTGTCGGAAAGGATACCTTGATAGCGTTGGTCGAGAGGTGGAAAAAGTCTGTCGTCGGCCTTGACAACCTTATATACGAGGATGCGCGGAAGGAATTTTCTCTCAGCGCCATGACCAGTTTCGGAGCCGACGGAGATGAAAATGTACGTAAGGAAGACTTCATGCAGGTCCGCGGCTCATTCTTCGAGGCCGATCCGTTCGTGACGTCCGTAAAGGACCATATCAGGATAAAGACAGAACTCGGGGACAACATTTTGTCGCTTCTGAAGTCATTTTAATGATAAATTAAGGCTATTCTTCGGCATATATTAATGGGTCAGGATTTACTTTGTAAATAAGTGAAATCTGACCCATAATCATTATGCTTATTAAAACATTAGGACTATTATGTTGCAGTATTGCAACAGTATTCACTCAGGTGTTCGCTCCTTCTGAAGGACTGGTGAACAGGACTGAGAAACCTTATCGTGAAGAGATCTGCCTGAACGGCTCATGGGAATTCCAGGCCGTGAACGGACCGCAGATGACTATGCCTGTGGACGGCGGATGGGATGACGTGCGCATCAAGATCCCTTCACCATGGAATGTGAACGACTTTGCCTATCGTGACCTCGAAGGCCCGGACCACAGGAACTACCCTTCATATCCGAAGGAGTGGGACAAGGTGAAGAAGGCATGGATGCGCAGGACCGTGGCGGTGCCGCAGGACTGGGACGGCAAGAGGATAGAACTCTATTTCGAGGCTGTGGCCGGAAAGAGCGAGGTTTATGTGAACGGAACCAAGGTGGGGGAAAACTTCGATCTCTTCCTGCCTTTCTCTCTTGATGTCACGGATGTCGTGAAGCCGGGCGAGACTGCGGAAATCCTTGTCGGCGTATGCGCCCAGTCTGTATTTGAAGACAGGAGCACCATCGGCCGCCGTATCGTGCCTGCAGGATCGATGTGGGGCTACCATATCGCAGGTATATGGCAGGATGTATATCTCCTTGCCATGCCTCAGGTGCATGTGGACGATGTCTATGTGAAGCCTCTGGTGGACAAGGGAGTCCTCGAACTCGAACTTGCCATCTCGAACGATACTGACAGGAAGGCCGATGTAAAGGTCGGCGGAACCGTGAGGGAGTGGCTCAACCGTGCCGGTACGGACGTCCTTTCAGCCCCTGTTCCTGCATGGGAACTTGGTGCCGAGGCTCTGGAAGTGCCGCAGACACGCGTGGAAGTGCCTGCAGGCGAAACCGTCAGGACTACCATATCAATCCCGGTCGGCGCCGGTACCCTCAAATACTGGACTCCGGAATATCCTAACCTTTACAGTGTCATCCTCGATGTCACCAAGGGAAAGACAGTCGTAGACCGTAAATATGAGCGCTTCGGCTGGAGGCAATGGACTCTGAACGGGACTCAGCATTGCCTTAACGGCGAACCATATCCTCTCAAGGGTGACTCATGGCATTTCATGGGAATCCCTCAGATGACCAGAAGATATGCATGGGCATGGTTCAAGGCCATCAAGGACATGAACGGAAATGCAGTCCGCCCCCATGCTCAGATCTACCCTCGCTTCTACCTCGACATGGCGGACGAAATGGGAATATGTGTCCTTGACGAGACTGCCAACTGGGCCAGTGACGGAGGTCCGAAACTCGACTCCGAACTTTTCTGGGAGGCATCGAAGGACCATCTCAGACGTTTTGTCCTGCGTGACCGCAATCATGCATCTGTATTCGGATGGAGCGTCAGCAACGAGAACAAGCCTGTGATCCTTTATGTATACAACCGTCCGGACCTCATGCCGTTCCAACTCAAGGCGTGGGAGGAATGGCGTGACATCGTACGCGAACTCGACCCTACACGTCCATGGATATCAGCGGACGGCGAAGATGACGGAAACGGAATCCTTCCTGTGACCGTCGGTCACTATGGTGATGCCAATTCGATGAAGCATTGGAAGGAGATCGGCAAGCCTTGGGGAATCGGCGAGCATAGCATGGCATACTACGGAACTCCGGAGCAGGTGTCCGTATATAATGGTGAACGTGCGTACGAATCCCAGCAGGGACGTATGGAAGGCCTTGCCAACGAATGTTACCATCTTCTCGCTTCCCAGCGCAATGAAGGAGCGTCATATTCTACAGTCTTCAACATGGCATGGTACGGCCTCAAGCCTCTTCCTCTCGGAAAGAAGGATGTGACCGTCAAGCCGACCCTCGAGGACGGAATCTTCTTCGGTGAATATGTGGAAGGTCTTCCAGGCGTACAGCCTGAAAGAATGGGCCCATACTGCACTACATTCAATCCGGGATACGACTCAAGTCTCCCTCTCTATGATCCATGGCCTATGTTCGACGCCATGAGGGCGGCGAATGCTCCTGACGGACCTGCATGGTCACCATGGGCGGAAATCGACAAGGCTCAGTATCAGGCACCTGAGGCATTGCCTGCAAAGCAATATGCTGAAGTCATATTCATAGGTAATGACGGTTCTGCCTTCAAGGTGGTCCTTGCCAATCAGGGAGTAAGACTTACGGACAAGGTACGCAAGCCTGCGGAAGCAATCGCTCTTGTGGATGGAAGTCAGCCTCTTTCTGCAGAGAATTCGACACGTCTGCAGGACTATGTCTCAAAGGGAATGGATGTATGGATCTGGGGCATCACTCCTGCCACAGTCAGGTCATTCAATGAAATCCTTCCATATGAACTTTGCGTCGGGGAACTCAGACGTGCATCTTATCTTCCGGTTCAGAAGTCATGGATGAGAGGTCTGAACAATTCCGACTTCTATTTCTGTGAGATCCAGAGACAGGATGCGTCGGTATATTCATTGAGCGGCAGTTTCGTTGAGGAAGGTGAAGTGCTTCTGGATGCATGCCGTACGGATTGGAGAGCATGGAACAAGAGGGCTGAGAAACTCAAGACAGCCGCGGTTCTCAGAAGTGAGAACGAGTGCACCGCTCCTACCCCTGTCTTTGTACGCGGAAGAAAAGGCGATTCAGACATCTATGTCAGCACACTGACTGATTTTGCGGGCACAAGCAAAGGTTACAGGACCCTGTCTGCAATACTTGACCACGCAGGCATTCCTTGTGACCGTACGGGCATAGATCCTAATGCATTGTTCTTCATGCAGGACGGACGTCTCATGTTCCCGAGATCGATAAGGGAAAAGGCTGCAGATGGAAAACTGGTGCTTTATGTATACAGCCCACGTCCTCTAGATGACCTTCTCATCGAGCCGAACATGCCGAAGTTGTCGCTCATCATAGGTAATGTCACCTGTTCTCTCAAGATCAATGGAGAGGCATTCGCTCCGGCAGGCAACAGCGAAAGGGGAACGGTCTATCACGAACTGCCTCTTGCCCAGGGCTGGAACAAGTTGGAATTCACTGCAGAAGCAGTCCATGGAGACAGAGTGAGAGCCTTCTTCGAATGTGCAAACAGGCCTGAATTCCTCTCCCTCCTTCAGGTGAAGTTCGATCATGACATGAAATAACATAATTAATAATCAAAACTATGAAACTTAAGAATTTACTTTGTATCGCAGTTGCAGCCATGATGACGGTGACCGGAGTCTCTGCAAAGAAGAAACAGACCAGGATCACAATCATCGGTGACAGCATCACAGCGGGAATCGGTACGGAAAATCCAGAAACGGATTCCTATCCGGCACAACTCGCGGAAATGCTCGGAAAGTCTTATGTGGTGAACAGTTTCGGCTCGAGCGGAACCACAATGCTCAAGAGGGGAGACTCCCCTTATTGGATCAGTAGTGCATATGCCAAGGCATTGGAATCAGAGCCGGACATCGTGTTCATCGCACTCGGAACAAACGACAGCAAGCGTCAGAACAGACGCTATTGGGAAGAGTATGTGAAGGATGCCTGTGAGATGATCATATCCTTCCAGGAACTCCCGACCAGCCCTAGAGTCATCGTCATGACTCCGATCGCATCGTTCGGAACTGATCCGAACGGCATCAGCGACTCGTATGTAGGCCGTATCGTTGCTCCTAAGACCATCGAGGCTGCAGACCGCATGAGGGTCGAGGTTCTTGACATGCATTCAGTGCTGGTGCGTCGTCCTGACCTCGTTCCTGACACGGTACATCCGAACAGGGAAGGTGCGGCAAAGATGGCTCAGAAGATGTACGACTACCTTATGGACTATCCTCAGAAGCCTTCCGAGAAGATGACCATCGACGCTATGGCGAACAATCCTTTCATCACCCATATGTACACTGCAGACCCTTCTGCCCACGTTTGGGAGGACGGACGCCTTTATGTCTACGCATCACATGACCTCTTCCCTCCACGCGGATGTGACTTCATGGACCGTTATCATGTCTTCTCTACCGACAACATGATAGACTGGGTGGACCACGGTGAGATCCTCAATTCAGGCCAGGTGCCATGGGGACGTCGCGAAGGCGGCTACATGTGGGCTCCGGACTGTGCATACAAGGACGGCACATATTATTTCTACTTCCCGCATCCGAGCGGAACCAATACCGGCCCTACATGGAAGATCGGAATCGCTAC
>JAFVHZ010000036.1 GCA_017474265.1 Bacteroidales bacterium
CTATGCCCAGGAGATTGATGCTCAGGCGGATAGCCTGGCAATACCGGAGGGATATGAACTCGTCGATTCGCTCGTATATAGATTTGTCCCTGTTGTGGATTCCACCCTGGTCGGAAGTGATGTGTTCCATATAATGCCGTTGAATGGAAGAGGCGATGCTGCAAATGTGGAAATATATCAGTCTCAGGAGATAGCGGATGCAGTCAGAGAACAGATTGCCGCCAATTCAGGAAGGTCGATAACAGGATACAGGGTGCGTATATTCTTTGACAACAAGCAGACTGCACGAAAGGAGTCCGAGGAACTGCTGGATAAATTTACGAGTATGCATCGCGACATCAAGGCATACAGGACCTATGTCAATCCTTATTTCAAGATTACCGTAGGAGATTTCAGGACTCGTTCCGAGGCAATGGAACTCCTCTCCCGCATTAAACATGAATTTCCGAATGCCTTTGTCGTCAAGGAGAATATCGAGTTTCCGATGATTGACAAGGCTGACGCATATATTGTTGATACAGTAAAGGTCCTCAGACCGATACAGCAAACATTATAAATATAGAAGACTATGTTGAAACAAGGCTTAGAACTCAAACAGACTCAGAAACTTTCCCCTTTGCAGATTCTTACGATCAAGTTGCTTGAACTCCCGCGTCAGGAACTGGAACAGCGTGTCAGAAAGGAACTGGAGGAGAATCCTGTTCTGGATGAGGAGCAGCCTTCGGAGACTGAGGTGGACGAAAAGCCACGTGAGGTGTCCCTGTCGGAATATAAGGAAGATGATTCGATTCCGAGTTATCGCCTGCGTCCGGACAATTACAATTCACGTGACGAGCGTCCTCAGTACAGCACTTTTTCGGTCAAGGAAAGTTTCAGTCAGAGTCTTCAGGAGCAACTTGGTTACAGGGATCTTACAGAACATCAATATGCAGTCGGTTCGTTCATCATCGGAAGCCTTGATGATGACGGCTATCTCAGAAGGAGTATAGACAGCATCGTGGATGACCTGTCTTTCCGTGCAAATGTATATGCCACTGAGGAAGATGTGCTGGAGATGCTGGGTGTCATTCAGGAATTTGAGCCTGCCGGTGTGGGTGCAAGAGACCTTCGCGAGTGTCTTCTGCTTCAGATAAGGACTTTGAAACGTACTCCTGAGGTGGAGATTGCAGAGAAAATATTGAAGAATCATTTCACGGAGTTCACCAGCAAGCATTTCAACAAGATAATGTCCCGGTTGAACATCTCGGAGGATCAACTCCGGGCGGCAATGGCCAAGATTGTGAAACTCAATCCGTTGCCTGGCGGTCAGATTGATGATTCATATAATGACAAGGCGCAGCAGATCGTTCCCGATTTCATTCTTGAATATATGGATGGTGAACTCGAACTGTCCATGCCTCGTTTTTCCATACCGGAACTCAGGGTAAACCGTAAATATGCCGAACTTCTTATGGATGCAGCCAATTCGTCTGAACGCGAAAAGAAGGAGGCTGCCACATTCGTGAAGAAGAAACTGGATTCGGCCAAATGGTTTGTCGAGGCCATCAAGCAGCGGCACAACACATTGTATTCCACAATGAAGGCC
>JAFVHZ010000037.1 GCA_017474265.1 Bacteroidales bacterium
GGATATGTCAGAGACCTTATTTTCGTGTCCCTCCTTCCCGAGCAGGTGACCCTTGAAGCGGATGATGCCAATTTCGCGGAGTTTGATATGGATGATTCCGGCTATCAGGATGTGCCTGCCATATTGTCTTCATCTTCGGACGTGTTCGACAATATCGCCGGTTACGGATTCAGTCAGATACGTTTCCGTCAGCGAGGCTATGACAGCAGCACACAGGATGTCTATCTTGCCGGTGTCAGACTCAATGATGCGCTGACAGGATATTCCCCATACTCTCTGTGGAGCGGTCTGAACGAGGCTGTGCGTGACAAGGAGACAGTGACGGGTGTGGCTCCTTCCGATTATGGTGTCGGAGGATATAACGGTCTGAGCAATATTTTCGGTACTGCGTCCATGGTGCGCAAGGGATTCAGGTTCAGCGCGCTGACCAACAGTTCCTATTATCGTCTGCGACTGATGGCCTCATACGCCACCGGCGAGATGGACAACGGCTGGTCTTTCGCAGCCAATGTGTCTGCGCGAGTGGGCGGAAATGACTGGATACAGGGTGTATATTACAAGGCCTTCGCCTATTATGTAGGTGCGGAGAAGAACTGGTACGACACCCACCGTCTCAGCCTGTCTGTGTTCGGTTCGCCGGTGCAGAGGGGTGCGCAGAACGGTTCCACCCAGGAGGTATATGACCTTGTCGGAAGCAATTATTACAACTCCAACTGGGGCTGGCAGGACGGCCGTGTGCGAAATGCCCGCGTAAGGAACAACCATGAGCCTGTGGCTGTCCTCAAATATACATGGACACCGTCTGACAGACTTTCTCTGGACCTTGCTGCCATTTACAGGACAGGACGCAACGGATATTCGGCGCTTGACTGGTATGACACTCAGGATCCGCGTCCTGATTATTACCGCAATCTCCCGAGTTATTTCTATAATCCGGAGTCCAATATGAAGGACCGCGACCAGGAGTTCCAGGCCGGATGGGCAAAGGAGGCGTGGATGTACAATTATGAGAATGCGCGTCATATCAACTGGGACAGGATGTACAATGTTAATATGAACAATATTGATGTGAAATATGATTCCGACCTGAAAAGGTCCAAGTATGTGCAGGAGGAGAGGCGTACGGACCAGAATGACCTCAACCTCAACGCTCAGGTAAAATATGCGTTTGAGAAGTATTTCACGCTGACAGGCGGAGCGACATTCCGTTTCAACCGTACGGAGTATTATAAGATTATCAAGGACCTTCTCGGAGGAGATTACTATGTGAACATAGACTCATTTGCCGAGCGTGACTACCCTGCAAACGACATCGCGGTGCAGAACGACCTTGAATATTATATGGAGCACGGGCATGCGCAGATGGTGCGTGAGGGTGACAAGTATGGCTATGACTACTATGCACATGTGCGTGATGCCAGACTCTGGGCCAATCTTGATTTTGCATACGGTGGCTGGAAGGCCTATTTCGCGGCACAGGGCGGTTACAATATGTTCTGGCGCCAGGGTCTTGTGCAGAAAGGCCTCTTCCCGGACAATTCCTGGGGAGATTCTCAGAAGGCCGGCTTCCTTACATACAGGGCGAAGGCAGGCGTCAGTTGGATGACAGGACCGCACAGGATCTATGCAAACGCCGGTTATTTCAACGATGCGCCTTATTTCACGGAGTCATTTGTTTCTCCAAGGACAAGGAACGACCTGTCTCCTGACCTGACAACGGAGAAGACATTGTCGGCGGATATCAATTACGCCTTCAACAGGAACGGATACAGTCTGCGTGTGACAGGATATTACACAAGGATCATGGACCAGACAGACCTGATGAGTTTCTA
>JAFVHZ010000038.1 GCA_017474265.1 Bacteroidales bacterium
CAGTCAGAATGTGAAGAGCAGGTTCCTTCAGATATGGAACATCCTGCATCCTCTGTACAGGCAGTACAATGACCTTCTTTCAAAGAAGGGTGCCGCATATGAAGGGATGATATACAGGGCTATCGCCAGCAGGTTTGACATGATGCCTGCCGTTGATATACTGAAAGAGGTCTTTACTGATGATGTCCGTCTCGTCTTTGTCGGCCTCAATGCTCTGAATGAGTGTGAAAAGACAGTATTGAGAAGACTGCGTGATGCAGGACGTGCGGATTTCTGTTGGGACTGGTCAGGGGATATGATTAGGAATCCACAGAACAGGTCTTCGTTCTTCATGTCTGCTAATGTAACAGACTTCCCGCAGGTGCGTGAATGGGATGATGACGGACTTAAGGTGCCGGAAATCAATGTGGTGAGCGTGGCATCGTCAGTGGGGCAGGCGAAGCGTATACCTGATATTCTCAGACAGGTGGATGATTATGGTGACTGTGCCGTGGTCCTTCCTGACGAAAGCCTCCTGGTGCCGGTCCTCAACTCGATCCCTGAGGATGTGCATGACATAAATGTGACCATGGGACTTCCGATGAGCGGCAGTCAGATATATTCCATGATGTCAGATGTGTCGGCGATGCAGATTCATAACGTCTTCCGCAACGGGAGGTGGCATTTCTATCACAAGCAGGTCTGGGACATATTTTCTTCGTCAGTGTTCAGAAAGGCGGCGGATGTACGCACTATGGAGGTCGTAGAGAAAGTGAAGACCGGGGCAAAGTATTATATTCCTCAGGAAGAACTTAACGGTACGCCTCTGCTGGATGTCATTTTCCGTCCGGTGGTCAGAGATCCGAAGTCTGCATCAGAGGAGCAGGTCAGGAGTTTCTCGCAGTATCAGAAGGAAGTCATATCTGCAGTGTCTGCATCTCTTGTCGACGACCTGTCGCTGGCGTTGGAACTGGAATATGCAAAAGAGTATTATAAAAGTATAAATGTACTGCAGGAGATAGGGCTTGAGGTGCTCCCTGTGACTTATGTCAGACTTCTGGCACAGATACTAGGCTCTGTGTCGGTGCCTTTCCGAGGGGAGCCACTGAAAGGTCTTCAGATAATGGGGCCGTTGGAGACAAGAGCCCTGGATTTTTCCAATCTTATCATCCTTTCTGCAAATGAGGGAGTCTTTCCGCGCAGAAGTGTCAGTTCATCCTTTATCCCGCCCGAACTTCGTAAGGGATTCGGCCTGCCTACCTATGAGTATCAGGATGCTGTATGGGCCTATTATTTCTATAGGATGATTTCACGTGCGTCCAAGGTCTGGATGCTGGCCGATTCAAGGACCGAGGGAATGAAGTCAGGCGAGGAAAGCAGGTACATCAAGCAGTTGGAATATCATTTCAATGTGCCTGTGAACCGGTTTGTCGTGAAATTTGAAGGTATGAAGGCGGTTCAGATGCCGATTATAGAAAAGACTTCTGAAGATATTGACAAGATAAGGGCGACAGTGTTGTCTGCGACTGCCCTTCAGAATTATCTTGCATGTCCTGCAAAATTCTACTACAGTACCATAAAAGGACTGAAACTGGAAGAAGAAGTGACTGAGTCTCTTGATTACGGAATGTTCGGTGTCGTGTATCATGAAGTCATGAGGTCGGTTTATGCTCATGAATATGCGATGAATGAGGACTTTTTCTTTGACGACAAGGCTCCTGACGGGGGACTTCCTGTCGCACCGATGAAGTCCATCAGCCGTTCATATATAAGAGGATGGCTGGAACGTAAGGATGATGTCAGGAAGAAGGTCAAGGCACTTATTGTGCGCCAGTTGAACTCGATGGATGTTACTGGTAGAAACCTTGTCGTTGCTGATGTCATTGTGCGTTATGTCATGAAGACCTTGGAACGTGATCTTGAGAAGATGGAGGCAGAAGGTGTGGATGAGTTCCGGATTCTTGGACGCGAGTTGAGGGTGACCGGAGAACTTCACGGACAGAGGTTCAAGGGATTCATCGACCGTCTTGACAGTTTTGCACCGGACCAGGCCAGGGTGGTGGACTACAAGACCGGCAAGGTACTGGAAGATGATGAGGATATCCATGACGGGAATGCCGCGTCAATCGCCGAAACTATCTTTGCTCCGGACGTGAAGGACAGGCCGAAGATCGCGCTTCAGTTCTTCATATATGACATGCTTGTTCAGGGCCGTGATGAAGTGGAAGGAAGGACTATATATAACAGTGTGTATTCTACATCCCATCTCTTCAATGACCTTCCGAAGACGATCCCGATGAATGAAGTGTTCTGTAATGAGATGTCGGAACGTCTGAAAAGACTTCTCGAGGAGATGTGCGACCGTTCGGTTCCTTTCCGCAGGACGCAGGATGCGGATGTGTGTAAATATTGTGACTTCAACAGGATATGCTCGAAATAATGAAAGCGTCGGCAGGCTCGGGAAAGACCTACAGCCTGACCGGAAAATATATAGGTCTTCTGCTTACCAGTGATGACAGATATGCATACAGGCATATCCTGGCGGTGACATTTACCAATAAGGCCACGGAGGAAATGAAGAACCGTATCCTGAAGGAACTGCATGTCCTCGCTACTGAGCCGGGCAGGTCCAACTATCATGATACGTATGTTCCTTCCGTGTTTCCGACGGACGAAGAACTTCGTAAGAAGGCAGAAACCGTGCTTCATGATATTCTTCATGACTACAGTGCGTTCGCAGTAAGCACCATAGACAAGTTCTTCCAGCAGACATTGAAGGCTTTTTCACGAGAGATAGGGCAGTTCGCATCCTATCAGGTGGAACTTGACAAGGATTCTCTTGTGGCTGAAAGCGTTGACCGCGTGCTGGATTCATTGACTGAGGAAGACGGAAGTGTGCTTTCATGGCTGACGACCAATGTGCTGGAACAGATTGAGCAAGGAGGACGTTATAGCCTGGATGCAAATCTGCTTGAAATGGCCAAGAGACTGAAGTCAGTTCAAAGGCAGGAAGCCCTTGAGGAGGCTGGCATCTGTGAAGATGAGGTGTGCTCAAAGGAACGTCTGATGGCAATAAGGGAGAAATGCCGTGAATTGATCGTGTCCTTCAACAGGGAGGTCCGTGTCAGGGCGCAGGCGGCCTTGGATATCATTACCGGTGCCGGCGTCAGCACCAAGGACAGCAACAGAGGGTTCATGAACTGTCTGCATGATTATGTTCTGGTCGGAGACAGGGATGTTGCTGCGCTGCCGTCGGATTCTTTCATGAGCAAGGCTCCTGATAAGGATCTGTGGTTTCCAAAAGCCAAGGCAAAGACACTCCTGCCGCTTGTGTATCCTTTCCTGGAGGCTCCTCTGGAGGACTTCTGTGCCCTTTTCAGAACGGATTTCAAGGCGTACAACACCGCCTGGATCCTGGATGGGCAACTTTATGGACTCGGAGTGGCCTCGGAACTGAGCAGTGCCTTCAAGGAACTGATGAAAGAGAAGAATGTGCTGTGCATCGATGATTCAAATACGATCCTCAGAGACATAATCGATGGCTCGGATGCTCCTTTCATCTATGAGAAGATGGGAGTGCGTTTCGAGCATTTTCTGCTGGATGAGTTCCAGGATACGGCAAAAGTCCAGTGGCAGAATATAAGTCCTTTGCTTCATAACAGTGATTCGCAGGGTGGACTTAATCTCATTGTGGGAGATGTAAAGCAGAGCATCTACAGATGGAGAGGGTCAGACTGGAAACTTTTTGACGAGACTGTCCCGTCCGAGTTTCCCGGACATGTGCAGAAGGTACTTGATACCAACTATCGCAGTCTTTCCAATGTCGTGGAATTCAACAACGGTTTCTTTGAGGCGGCTGCCAAGGTGTTGGATGCCATGGATGGACATGATGAGGGCGGACCATTGTGCGGAATATATGCTGATGTGTGTCAGAACGTGGCAAAGAAGGATCTGGCTCCCGGTAGTGTGAGTCTGACATTCTGTACTAAGGATCAGGAACTTCAGAAGGTCCTCGAATGTGTGCTGGAAGCACGTGGGGCTGGTGCCATGCTGTCTGATATCGCCGTTCTGGTGAGGAGCAACGCGTCCGGAGGGGAAGTGGCGTCATACCTTATGGAAAACGACATAAGCGTCATAACGGATGATTCTCTCAGGGTCAAGGGTGCAATGACGGTGCGTACGCTTGTGTCGCTGATGTCCTTTGTGGAGAATCCGGAAGATACAGTGAACGGTTTTCTTGCCTGTTCTGTCGATCTGGGTAAGGTGGAGGGCTATACCTCTCTGACCGATATGGCTGAAGCCATTCTGCGCAAGGTCATGGAGAATGATACTGACGGTTTATGGAGAGGAGAGGTCCTGCACATCCAGTCGTTTATGGATAATCTGCAGGATTATGTCTCTTCAAACGGCAATTCCTTGAGAGGGTTCCTGAAGTGGTGGGAAGGGGAGGATCCGTCGATAAGTTCTCCGTCTTCAGGCGACAGTGTCAGGGTGATGACCATCCACAAGTCCAAGGGACTGGATTTTCCGTATGTGATAATTCCTTTTGCAGAAGGAATCTCCTTGAACAAGTCTGACTGTTGCTGGTGCTCTCCTGCCCTGAAAGGGACAGTCCTTGAAGGAACTGCAGAAGGAGTATATGATGTAAGGCTGTCTGCAGATACTGCACATTCCTTGTTCTCGGATGACTATCAGGAACATTCCTTCCTCCAGCACGTAGACAACATGAACATCCTCTATGTGGCGATGACAAGGCCGGCTCTTGGCATGCACATAATAGCAAAGACCCCTCCTGCAACGGTAATGAAGGCCATTGATGCCGGGGATCTCACACGTTTCAAGGACTTTTCGCAGATACTGTATTGGTATGTCTCGACATCCGGCCTGACATCGGAAATGGAGCACACTGCGGACGATGAGTCCGAGCGTTTCGATGTCGGGGAATTGGTCGATTTCTCTCAGTTCAGGAGGCCCGACCTTTCGGGAATTCGCACTTTTGAAATAGAGGAAGGGAAGGAGTATCCTTCCATACCTCTCAATCCATATCCGTCTGATGGTCAGACGGATGTACATGAAAGAGGACGGCTGAAGTTCTCTGCGGATTCTCTGGATTTCTTTTCTGCTGAAGGAGATGCCGGAATCCGTGCGTCAAACAGAATCAAGGGAGTTGTCCTGCATGACATCCTCGCTCATGTGAAAGTGCTTTCTGATCTGAATCCGGCAGTAGATTCAGCATTGATGAACGGCGAGGTTACAGCGGATGAGGCCACTGAAATCAGGACGCTACTTATTGAAAGATTGAGAGAAGGAGAAGCCAGAGGATGGTTCCCGGAAGACTCGTCCTGCATCTTGAATGAAGCGGATGTGATTGATGTCGACGGAAGCGTACACAGACCGGATCGGGTTGTGGTATGTGATGGTAAGGTGGTAATCATAGACTACAAGTTCGGAGAGAAGAAATCCGTATATGGAAGGCAGGTGAAGCGGTATGCAGATATCTTGCGACGTATGGGATATGATGATGTCTCTGCACATATTTGGTATGTCCATAGTGGTGAAGTCGAATCTTTTTAAGAATAATTTATTATATTTGCCGTTTGTGAATATCGACAATTATGGATAACAAGGAAATAGATACATGCAAACTTCTGTATAATACAGAAAGAGTCCGTCTTCACATTCCGGAATATGGCCGGAATGTGCAGAAGATGGTTGACTACCTGAAGACTATCGAAGACAGGGAGAAGAGGAACGAGCAGGCCAGAGCCATCATAAAGGTGATGGAGATACTGAACCCTTCTGTACATCTCCTGGAGGATTATGAGCATAAACTCTGGGATCACCTTTTCGTCATTTCGGGCTTTGACCTTGATGTGGATGCACCATACCCTATGCCGGCACCGGAGAGCCTTAATCAGCGTCCCGAGGTCGTTCCTATCAAGAAGAAGCCGATCAAGGCGGTCCATTATGGAAGAAACATCGAAAGCATGATCGACCTGATCGCCGAAAAGGAGGATGGAGAGACCAAGACAGCGATGATACGCGCTCTTGCTATATATATGAGACAGCAGTATCTGATATGGAACAAGGATATGGTGGCAGATGAGACCATCTTCCAGGACATCGAGAGACTGTCTGACAACAGGATCAAGGTTCCGGAAGGCCTTCAGTTGGGAAGAGTGGATTCCGGACAGTATTCGAGACCGGGAATGGGACAGTCGAAGTCAAAGAATCAGAACATGCGTCAGAAGAACAATCAGAAAAACTTCAGAAAGAAATAATGGCCAGAAAGCAACAGAACGATAAGAAGAAAGAGAAGCACAAACGCTTCTCATTCTTTTCTGATATGGACCCTGTGAAGAAGTCCAATATCTTGAAGTATACGGGCGTGGCGGTAACGGTGTTTACGCTGTTCACGCTTTTTGCATCCGTTTCATACCTGTTTACATGGCAGGCGGATCAGAGTCTCATGACGCATCCTGACATGATGGACAAGGGTGTTGATGTTGCCAACATCTGTGGCAAGGCTGGCTACAGGTGGAGCCATTTTCTTGTCTCCAGGTGCTTCGGACTGGGAAGTTTCGCCTTGGTGATACTTATGGGGGCAATAGCATACAGACTCTTCTTCTGGGACAGACATACCGGACTTGTCCGTACGGCTCTCGTCACTGTCAGTGGCACTTTCCTGGCATCTCTGCTTCTGTCTTTCATCTCTATGCAGTTCGGTGACGACACCTTCTTTGGCGGGGGATTGGGAGGAGATGCTGGCCATGCAGTCATGGGCTGGATGGATAATCTGGTCGGGGCACTGGTGTCAGGACTTATTCTGGTTGCTCTTGTGATCGCATGGCTGATCATGTCAAGCGGCAGGTTTGCGCATTGGTTTTCTGTGGTAGGCGAACGTTCTGAAGAGTCTGGGGAACAGGAAGTCCCTTGTGAACCGGAGGCCCCTGTCGCGCCTGTCGTTCCAGACGTGCCGGAAATCCCCGTAATACCAGAGGAACCTGTTGTTCCTGAGGCGCCTGAAATGCCTGTGGAGCCGGAGATTCCGGTTCATCCGGATGAGCCGGCAGTACCGGAAAACCCAGCGCAGATGGAGGTCATCATGGGAGGAGACTTTACAGAGAAGGTTACCGAAGAACTTCCCAGAATCGACAATCGCGAAGAACTGGAGAGGTTCCAGTTCCCGCCTCTTGACCTTCTTAAGGATTATGCTGAAGGACAGCATAAGGTGAGTCAGCAGGAACTGGACATAAACAACAACCGTATCCGTGCCACTCTCCAGAACTACAGGATTGAGGTGGACAGGGTCACTGCTGTAGTCGGCCCGACTGTAACCTTGTATAAGGTCGTTCCTTCGGCCGGAGTAAGGGTTTCTGCTATAGAAAACCTTCACAGAGAGATCGCCATGGCTCTTGGTGCCAGTGGAGTCCGCGTCGTAACGCTGCCTGACTGTGTCGGAATAGAAGTCCCGAACAACACTCCTTCCATCGTGCCGTTGAAGTCCATGCTCAATGATGACTCTTTCCGTAACAGCAAGGCTGAACTCCCGATAGCGATCGGCTATACCATCACTCAGGAAGTCAAGACTTTCGACCTTACCGATGCACCTCACCTGCTGATTGCCGGTGCTACCAAGCAGGGAAAGTCCGTCGGCCTGAATGTCATCATCTCCTCTCTCCTCTATGCAAAGCATCCGACCGAACTGAAGTTTGTCTTCATAGACCCTAAGATGGTCGAGTTTACGGCATATAATGCTCTTCTGAAGCATTATCTCGCTGTTCTTCCTCTTGCTGCAAGTGAGGAAGACGAGAGGGAGAATGCCATAATCAAGCAGCCTAAGCAGGCGGAAGCAGTGCTTAACTCTCTCTGCATAGAGATGGATGAGAGGTACAAACTGCTCGCTGCAGCCGGCGTGAACGACATCAAACTATACAACGACAAGTACAAGGACCGTCGTCTCCTTCCTACCGAGGGGCATAAGTTCCTTCCTTATCTGGTAGTCGTTATCGATGAGTATGCCGACCTGACAATGACAGGCGGTGCAAATGCCGACGCCAGGAAGTGTGCGAAGAACATCAGTGATTCGATTGTGCGGCTGGCACAGAAGGGAAGGGCTGCCGGACTTCATGTCATAATCGCTACCCAGCGACCTTCCGTGAATGTGATCACGGGTCTGATCAAGACCAACTTCCCGACGAGAATCGCCTTCAGAGTGGTCTCAGGCGTGGATTCGAGGACCATTCTTGATTCATACGGCGCCGAGAACCTCATAGGCCGTGGAGACATGCTGTATTATGCCGGAGTCGAGATGGAACGTGTGCAGTGTGCCCTTGTGAGCATGGCTGAGATAAACAAGATCACCAAGTTCATCGGAGACCAGACCGGATGGAAGCAGTGCTGCAGTACGCCATATTATCTCCCGGTCCCTGAGTCTCAGGACGGAGAGACAAGCGGAGGTACGATAGACATGCAGAACATCGATCCGCTGTTCGAAGATGCGGCCCGTATGGTAGTCAATTCACAGAGAGGCTCGACTTCCGACCTCCAGAGGCGTCTGGGCATGGGATATGCAAGGGCAGGCCGTGTGATGGACCAGTTGGAAGGCGCAGGCATAGTCGGCCCTCAGGAAGGCTCGAAACCACGTCAGGTACTGGTCACTACCATTGATGAACTTGATGAAATCCTTTCGCATTTTGTAAAATAGCGTTCTATCCTGTCAAGCGGCGTGAGACTTTTCTTTAATATACTGATATCTGTGGCCCTGATGATGGTTTCAACGTCGTCAGGTGCCCGTGATGTCCGTGAAATGCTCGCCGGTGTCGCAGAAAAGGCCAAGACAGGATGCGTCACATTGAAATACGCATTCTCTACATCGGGTGATGTCGAAATAGAAGATGAGGGGTTTGTGGAGGCTCAGGATGAACTCTGGCATCTCAAAGGTGACGGACTGGAAATCTTTACTGATTCTTCGGCAACCTGGTTCATTGATAATGCATCCATGGAAGTCATCGTCGAACCCGCATGGTCTTATGCTGACCTTGAGAGGTTCTATGAGTCGGTCATGGCAAAAGGAGCCGTCATGGATATAGATATCGTTTCGGAGTCAGTGTCCGACAAGAAGCCCGTCTCTTATTTTACTCCGTCATTCGGCCCTGAATGGGTGATTACAGACCTTCGCTAAAGTTCTTCAAGAACAAATCCGGTTGAGCACCATGTCTTGAAGACCCCGTTGTCGTCATATATCAGACATCCTTCCAGATCCTCCCTTGATGCCAGTAATGCCTTGGCCTCGTCGAGCCCTACCACCATGCAGTAGGTTGCATATGCGTCTGCAGTCATCGCATCCGGTGCCGTAATGGTTGCACTCAGAAGATTATGTGTCACGGGGCGACCCGTGCGGGGGTCTATAGAGTGGGCGTATTTCTTGCCGTCCTTGATGTAGAATTTCCTGTAGTTGCCTGAGGTCACGATTCCATGAGGACCTTCCGGGGCGCGGAATATTCCTTGCATCTGTGCTCCGAGTTCGTTGTTTCCGTCTATCGGCTTGTCAATGCCGATTGACCATGGCAGACCTGACGGATTGACCCCGTCACAGAATATCTCTCCGATATCTACCATCATGTCCTTTACCCCCAGCGAGTAAAGGTATTTTGCGACAAGATCGCAACTGTAGCCTTGTGCTATCGCATTGTAATTCAGTTCCGGCAGCGCTCCTCCATCATTCAGTACCGATTCCCCATTCAGAGATCCGTCGTGACTGACAGCATCAGCAATGTCCGCGTTCAGCCTGTCCATTCCGGAGCCGGCAAGAGCAGTCCTGACCGCATCGTCTGATGGGAATTCCCCGTTCCTGAAGCCGAATCCCCACAGGTCGAACAGGGGGGCAGACGCTACGTCCACGATTCCGGATGTCTCGTTGAAGAACCGGTATCCGTGTCTGTATATGTCGATGAAGATATCGTCAGGAATGACGTTTTCTCCTGCATTGAATCTGCTCAGAAGAGAGTTCTTGTTGTATCCTGAGATCGAATTGTCGATTCTTCCGATAATGGCGTCTACCGAGTCCTTGATCTCTTCAGGTCTTGGTCGTATCATTCCGTTCTGGCCGTTCATGTTGAGTTTGACGGCATATGTGCCGCCTTGGGCATAACCGGATATGGTGATGTACCGGTCGCGCGGACCGCATGACGTCGATATCATGCAGATGATGGTCAGGAGGGTGAGACCTGCAGATATTTTATGAAATATGTTCATTCTAATAGTCGGTAAGGCAAAGTATTTGTACAAAGGTAGCGGTTTTTCAAATTAAAATCCCCATATTTGCAGGATTATATATAAATTTATTTAGGACAAGAGTTTGAAAATGAGTCTTAGAAAACTGAACTCACTTATTATGGCCGCTGCCCTTTTCATGGCAGCAGTTTCCTGTAAGGATGATGACGATTCGACGACGCTTCCGTCGCTTTCCGGACTGGTATATGACTGCCCGTCTTTTGTTGTACCTGGCGCCAAGGTGACCATGACTCCACGAGGAGTCAGACACCCGGAGGGCAACGGGGTCGGCATATACTGGAAAGTGGTTCCCGGTATGTCAAAGCCCGATACTACAATGCTGGAAAACGGACTTACCCCGGATGGCAAGGATACGGACGGCTCCTTTAATTACCAGTTCTCTGATTCTCTGGGAACATATACCGTCACCTGTTATGCCTTTGCACAGGGCTACTCGGGCGATACCTATCAGAAGTACGTTACCGTTGTAGAAGGTGGCCTTGACAAGTCTGTAACTCGGGTCGGTATCCTGAAGGATGACGCTAAGGAGTCATATGACGGTATCGATTATTATTATGAGGAGATTGACGGACTTCAGTGGTTCCGCAAGAATCTTGCATCAGAAGCCTGCGGCGTAGGATATGAAGGATATGATGTGATGTCTGATGTATTTGGCAGATACTATAGTTATGAGGAGGCACTTGCTGCATGTCCGCAGGGATGGCGCCTTCCTGCCGAGGATGAGTGGCTGTCTATGTGTGCTGCCATAGGTGCTGAAGATGCTGGCAAGTACGGTACAGTGAAGAATGTTGCGTCGAAATTGTTTGTGAACGCCGCTTTCAATGAGGAAAACATGCTGGAGTACTGGCCTCAGGTGGGTGAGATTACGAACGAGAGCAGGCTCAGTTTCCTTCCTGTCGGTTATTCCAACCTTGGCGACCGTAATGCAGATGGCGGGTATCCTTATGCGGCCTTTGACGGTTTGTATGAGTATGCTGCCTTCTGGACAGCCGATAAGGTTGATGGTGAGGAAGGTATGGCGTACTATAGATATCTTGTCGCAGACCAGCCGGACTTCTTTGTCGGAAAGGGAGATGTGAAGTCATTCGGAGCGTCGGTACGTTGCGTGCGTGATGCTGAATAATTATAAAACGATAACGATATGAAGAAAGGACTATTGACATTGATCATCGTTGCCGTTGTGCTGATCGGCGGCTTCGTATGGGTGAAGAATGTGTATAACGGGATGGTTGCTTCCGATGAGAACGTGCAGGCGGCATGGTCGCAGGTGGAGAATGTCTACCAGCGCAGGGCTGACCTTATCCCTAACCTAGTCGCTACAGTGAAGGGTTATGCGGCCCATGAGTCATCTACTCTTGAGAATGTGGTCTCTGCCCGTGCGAAGGCTACTCAGGTGACTGTGGATCCTGAGAATCTTACTGAGGAAGCAATTGCAAGATTCAATGAGGCTCAGGGAGAACTATCATCTGCATTGGGAAGACTCCTTATGATCACTGAGAATTATCCTGACCTCAAGGCGAACCAGCAGTTCAGTGAACTTCAGGCTCAACTTGAAGGAACTGAGAACAGGATCGCTACAGAAAGAATGAAGTACAACGAGGTGGCAAAGGGATACAACACGATGGTCAGGACCTTCCCGAACAATATCATTGCATCGATGTTCGGATTTGAGAAGAAAGGCTACTTCGAGGCCAAGGATGGTGCTGACGTGGCTCCGGTTGTCGAATTCTAGTAATGATGAACAGAACCAGGAAATATATGATGCTGACCCTGACATTTGTCGGGGTCATGCTTTCAATAGCCTTCAGTGCTGATGCTGTGCCTGTGCGCCCGGATCCTCCGCGCCTGGTAAACGACCTTGCAGGGCTTTTCACCCCTGCCCAGGAGTATGCTCTGGAGAGCGGTCTGGTGGCATTTGATGATTCTACATCCAACCAGATAGCGGTTGTGACAGTTCTTGACCTGGAGGGAATGTCTGCGGCAGAGTATGCCACACGTATAGGCCTGGACTGGCAGGTGGGTTCTTCTGAATTTGACAATGGAGTCGTATTGCTGGTGAAGCCGAAGACTGCGGATTCGTATGGCGAAGTCTTCATTGCAGTGGGTTATGGTCTGGAAGGTGCCATACCTGATGCATATGCAAAAAGGATAATAGACAATGAACTGATTCCGCATTTCCGTGAGAATGATTATTATGGCGGTGTGGTGGCTGCCTGCGAGGTGCTCATGGCTCTGGCGTCAGGAGAGATCTCGGAACCAAGAGGCGAAGATGAGCCTGATGGATGGGCCGTTTTCGGTGTCTTTCTGATGATAATCCTGTTCATCTGCATCATTGCCATCGTGTTCGGCAACGGGAAGGGCGGTGGCTCAGGCTCATCCGGTGGCAGAGGAGGTGGCGGTCCTGTTATTTATACCGGCCCGGTGATACGCGGAGGCGGTGGCTTCGGCGGTGGAGGATTCAGTGGCGGCGGCTTCGGCGGTTTCGGCGGAGGCTCCTTCGGTGGCGGAGGTGCCGGTGGAAGATGGTGATTACATTGTGGAAATAATTTCAAGGGCGGTGGAAAGCGTGTCTACAAGCGTTTCCGTCGCCTTTATCATTATATTCGGACAGATGCCGAAGGTGTTGAGGATCAGTGTGGACAAGGAGACAGGAATGATGATTCCAGCCAGAGGAATGGCGAGAAGGTTTGTGAGCAGGAAATGCTGCGGGAAGGTCCGGAACCACAGCCACGCTATAGGTCCGGTAGCGACCTGGCAGGCAATTGACAAGGACGCGGAATTCCATATCCATCCTATGATTCCGTCCTTTTCTGCACCGGGCCATAGATTTCTTATCCTTGGGTAAAGGTATGCTATTCCGGCCATGGCCGCATATGACAACTGGAATCCTGCCGACCTTATCGATTCCGGTGATATCGTCAGTTGGATAAGAAGGGCTCCCATCAGGATTCCGCCGGTGTTTCTGATCCTTCCGCTCAGGGATGCCGCTTCGCCGAGCAGGATGAACAGGAAGGCACGCACAATGGAAGGGCCGGCCCCGGTTGCCAACGTGTAGAGACCACACGAAAATATAGTGATCATGCTCCGTATCCTTAATGCTGCCGGACTGTTTCCGAACGGTGTCAGAATCTTCCTTATGATGGCATAGATGATTCCGAGATGCAGCCCGGAAAGTGCAAGTATATGGGATGCGCCGCTTGCCTTGAATGCTTCTGTGACATCAGGAGGGATATCCGATCTTTCTCCGGTCAGAAGGGCCTTGATGATGGCTCCGGTATCAGTTGAAGCGAACGGAATGCTGTCGATTGC
Source organism: Bacteroidales bacterium (assembly GCA_017474265.1). Taxonomy (GTDB): domain Bacteria; phylum Bacteroidota; class Bacteroidia; order Bacteroidales; family UBA932; genus Cryptobacteroides. Next base: position 13,585 of record JAFVHZ010000038.1, read on the forward strand.
TGCCTGCATGGACCTTCCGAAAGCCAGGGCCTTTGATTCGGCAAGTCCGGTGATGGTGCTGACGGAAGTCACGCTCCCTGTGATCCCTGTCACCAGACCGCATAGCGCTGCGCTCAGAATCATGACTGAGGTTGTGATTCTTCCGTCAAGTCCTTTCCGGGAAGGGTGGATCAGGTATAATGGAGGCAGAAGGGAAACTGCCATGAGCATGCCGGCGGATGCCGGTTCATGAAGATATGCGGCGAAGACTCCGACTGTGACTCCTGCGGCAAAAGGTAACACAAACCCGACTATATCTCCCTCCACTTTCATTTGGTGTCAATTTTTTGCTAAAGTAGGGATAATTATTTAACTTTGCGTGGTTTGAAAGCAAATTTTTGAAAAAACTGATATATCATGATTATTCTAGTAGTCAACTGTGGAAGTTCATCGCTCAAGTATCAGGTGCTTGATATGAAGAACGATGAGGTTTATGATCTTCTTGCCAAAGGACTTGTAGAGAGGATCGGAATGGAAGTAGGATGCCTCAAGCATCAGCCGACCGGTAAGGAGAATCTTGTCAAGGAAATGCCGATAGAGGACCATACCGTAGCGATCAAGGCCGTCATCGACGCGCTTCTCGACAAGGAGTATGGCGTTCTTTCAAGCCTTGAGGATATTGAGGCTGTAGGACATAGAGTGGTGCACGGAGCAGAAGAGTTCGTGTGCAGCCAGCTCATCACTGACAAGGTGATTGCCCAACTTGAGAAATGCTCGGTATTCGCGCCTCTTCACAATCCGGCAAACATTCTGGGAATCAAGGCTGTGAGTGCAGTGCTTCCTACAGTTCCGCAGGTCGGGGTATTCGATACGGCCTTCCATCAGACCATGCCGTCATACGCATACATGTATGCTCTCCCTTATGAGTATTACGAGAAGTACGGCATCCGTCGTTACGGATTCCACGGCACCAGCCACAAGTATGTTTCTGCAAAGGGTGCTAAGTTCGCCGGACTCGATATCAACTATTCAAAGATCATCACCTGCCACCTCGGCAACGGAAGTTCGATTGCTGCTGTAGTGAACGGAAAGTCAATCGACACCACCATGGGATTCACTCCGCTCGAGGGTCTCATAATGGGTACAAGATCAGGAAATGTGGATCCGGATGTCGTGACTTACATTCAGGAGAAGGAAGGACTCTCCGCATCTGAGATGAGCAAGGTGCTCAACAAGAAGAGCGGTTTCCTCGGACTTTCATGTGTTTCGTCTGATGCTCGTGACCTTGATGCTGCAGCCAACGACGGCAATCCTAAGGCAAAACTCACACTCAAGAAACTTACATACGACATCACCAAGTTCATCGGAGCGTATGCCGCTGCAATGAACGGTGTCGATCTTATCGTGTTCACAGGCGGTATCGGAGAAAACAACAGCCGTCTGCGCCGCAGAATCTGTGAAAACCTCACTTATCTCGGTGTCAAGTTTGACTACGATGCCAACGTGGCAATGGGCGAGGACACGTTGATTTCACTCC
>JAFVHZ010000039.1 GCA_017474265.1 Bacteroidales bacterium
GTTAAACTGAGATATTCCTCCTCTGTAGGGATAGAAACAGGACAGTATTGCTATCTTCAATGATTATTCCTTGCTTTTGTTGTTCTTTGACTTGATGTACTCTTCGTTGAGACCTGCAAGAACATCGTCAGTGATGTCAAGGCTGGCGTCTGCTGTGATTACAGGTGCTCCGCCAGAGTTGGTGAGGATCATTGCATACTGCTTCTCCTCGTTGTACTTCTGGAGATAAGTGTGGATCGCGTCGCCCAACTGGTTCATCATAACTACCTGCTCTTCCTGAATCTCCTGCTGCTTCTGTGCTGCGTAGTTGTTGAACTCGGCCTCCTGCTGCTGGAGTTTCTGGCCCTGAACCTCTGCTACCGAACGGGTCATGAGGCCCTTGTCGATCTTGTTCTGGAAGTCCATTACCTCATTCTCGAGTTTCTTACCTCTTCTGGTAACTTCAGCCTGGATGTTCTGCACCTTAGTCTCTACAACTGACCTGAGGTCGTTTGCCATGTCGTACTCTGTGAGGATCCTGTCGAGGTCTACATATACGATGTCTCCCTTTGCTGCTGCAACCTCAGTTGCTTCGCCCTCTACGGTTGCTGCTGCCTTCTTGCCGCCGTCTGTGAGTGAAATGATTCCGAATACTACTGCAGCGACAAGTGCGATGACGCTGAGGATAAGTGATGTGTTTTTCATTTGTATCTATAAATTTATTGTTTGTCCGTATTTGAGTTAGCCCGCAAAGATAGTTAAAAAATCTTAACTTTTGAGAGATATGCCTGTATTGTTTGCTCCAATCCCATATATAATGCGTCACAGATGATTGCATGACCGATGGAAACTTCGTCTGTCCAAGGGATGTTGCGGATGAAATATTCCAGATTTTCAAGATTGAGGTCATGCCCTGCATTGAGGCCAAGACCACAGTCGCGTGCCGTCCGGGCAGTCTTTATGAAAGGGGCTATGGCTGCCTCTCTGTCAGTCTTATACATGCTGGCATATGATTCCGTATACATTTCGACCCTGTCACATCCGCATATGGCCGCACCTTCGGCCATGGCAGGTACCGGGTCGACGAAGATCGATGTCCTGATGCCCCTGTTCTTGAATTCCTTGCAGACTTCGCTAAGGAACTCCCTGTTGCGCAAGGTGTCCCAGCCTGCATTTGATGTTATTGCATCATGTGCGTCAGGTACGAGGGTCACCTGATCAGGAACCACTTCCAGTACGAGGTCGATGAATGACGGGATGGGATTTCCTTCGATGTTGAATTCGGTGGTGATCAGAGGCCTGATTTCCCTTACGTCAGCATATCTTATGTGCCTTTCGTCCGGTCTCGGATGTACTGTTATGCCTTCTGCTCCGAATCTTTCGCAGTCGAGAGCTGCCTTTGTGACGTCCGGCATATTGCCTCCTCTGGCATTTCTTATTGTGGCGATCTTGTTGATGTTGACGCTAAGTCTTGTCATATTCAGATGAATTTGTTTGATTGTGAAGTACAAAATTAAATAATAAAGTTCAGAATTTGTAAATTATGTGCTAATTTTGGCGCTGTTTTGTTATGAAGATTGCAATTTATATAGGTAAAAAGGAACTCAGGACCGACAGCAGGATGCTGTCGATGATCGAAGAGTTGCGGTGCGGAGGATGTGACCTGCATGAGATGACGGATGATGTATTGATTCCGGAGGGAACCGACCTTCTCTTAAGCGTCGGCGGTGACGGTACATTCCTGTCTGCTTCAGCGCTTGTGGCCGATAAGGGTATACCTGTCCTGGGGGTTAATCTGGGACGGATGGGATTCCTGTCGGAGAACCGGCCGGAAGATGTGGCGCAGGCTGTCCTTTCGGGAGAATATACGGTAGAAAAGAGGACGATGCTCCATGCGGAGGGGGAAACGGGATCTGCCGAAATCGATTCATGGCCGTACGCCTTGAATGAGATGACTGTGCGCAGGAGCGGGGCGGCCATGCTCGGAGTGGATGTGAGCATAGATGGTGTCCGCTTGCCGACTTATTGGGCTGACGGACTTGTCATATCGACCAGTTCCGGTTCCACAGCATATTCATTGAGCGTAGGAGGACCTATAGTCTTGCCGGAATCTGAAGTCCTGATCATATCACCTATTGCTCCGCATAATCTGAATGTCAGGCCTCTGGTTGTCCCGGATACTGCGGAACTTGTGCTCAAGATGCATTCCCGGGACGGGTCTTTCGAGTTTTCGGCGGACAACAGGACGGCTGAAGTGGGGGAAGATACCGAAGTTTCAATATCCGTGGCACAGTTTTCGCTTAAGCGTGTCCGGCTTAACAGATCCAATTTTATCAAGGCCCTTACAGAGAAACTTTTCTGGGGCGAGGATGTCAGAAATATCAAGTGATCATTATGGCAAATGAAACTATGAACAGAGTGCCTGTCCATGTGTCCCTTATCATGGACGGTAACGGTCGTTGGGCCAAGGAAAGAGGCAAGGAAAGAGTATATGGGCATTTTGAGGGGGTGGAAAGCGTACGCGCATGCGTTGAGGCTGCGGCTGAGACAGGAGTGAAATATCTGTCGATCTATGCGTTTTCCGAGGAAAACTGGAACCGTCCTCAGGATGAGGTTGCGGCGCTGATGGGCCTGATGGTGAAGGCTATGGCGGCTGAAATGGAGAAACTGGACAAGGCCGGTGTCCGTTTCAGGGTCATAGGAAACCGTGAACGCCTGGATCCGGATCTGAACAGGACCATAGATTCGTGTGAGGAAATGACGGCCCATAATGATACTTTGACGCTGATCGTCCTCCTGAGTTACAGTGGAAAGTGGGATATCCTGCAGGCCGCAAAGAAGATGGCTATGGAGGTGGCTGATGATCCAGAGCGTCGGGAAGAGATTCTGTCCATGGATGTAAATGGCTTTGACCGCTATCTTGCTACAGCGGGGATTCCGGACCCAGACCTGATAGTGAGGACATCAGGTGAGTGCCGGTTGAGCAATTATCTCCTGTGGCAGGGAGCATATTCAGAACTCCTGTTCGTGGATACATTGTGGCCTGATTTCAGAAAGGAAGAGTTCCGTTCTGCGCTGGATTACTATGCAAAACGTGACAGGCGTTATGGAAAAGTAAAATAAATGCGTATATTTGCAGTTTTGAAAATAAGATTGTAGCAATGAAAATAAGCAGAATAGTCTCCGTGGCGATTCTTTTTCTCCTGACGTCCCAGATGTGGGCACAGCAGGGGAATAATGATGTTGTCGTGGACTACAACAAGCCTCAGAAATATATAGTAGCGGGAGTCGGTGTCGAAGGGAACAGTTATTTCTCCCCTGACCAGATCATTCAGATCACCGGTCTTCAGAAAGGTATGGAAGTGACTGTGCCGAGCGAAGAGTTGACATCTGTCGTGAACAGACTGTGGATGCAGCGTTATTTCGAGGATGTTGCTCTGGTTGTGGATTCGCTTACTCCTGCCAGGGATTCTGCCTTTTTCAAGATCTGCATTCAGGAGAGACCGAGAGTTTCGAGATGGTCGTTCAAAGGTGTGAAGAGCGGTGAGGAGAAGGAACTGAGGGAAAGACTTAATCTTCGCCGCGGTGGAGAATTTTCGGATTATGTGTCAAAGACTTCTACCGATATCATCAAAAGGTTTTATAAGGAAAAGGGATTCCTTAATGTTGCCGTTGATGTGAATACCAAACGCGATACAATGATCCGCAGTGCCATCAGGGTGCAGTTTGATGTCGACAGAGGACAGAAGGTCAAGGTCAAGAAGATTACTTTCAATGGAGTCGAACATGTAAAGGAGGGCAAACTGGTCCGTTCCATGAAGAAGACCAAGGATGCACGTCTGATGAACTTCTTCAGTTCCAAGAAATTCAACGAAAGCGAATACCTCAACGATAAGCGAAGTCTGATCAATGCCTTCAACGAAGCCGGCTACAGGGATGCGCGCATCGTCAAGGATACAATGTACTATATCGAGCCCGGACGTCTGCAGATCGATTTCGAGATCGATGAGGGAAAACAGTACTATTTCAGGGACATCACTTGGACCGGAAACTCGGTATATGCGTCTGAAACGCTGAATGAAATCCTCAAGATCAAGTCAGGAGATGTTTATGACGTCGTGACAATGGAGAAGCGTCTGTTCGGAGGCGGAAAGCAGAGCGATTATGACGTGTCTAAACTGTATCGTGACAACGGATATCTCTTCTTCAACATACAGCCTGTCGAACTCAATATCGAGGGAGATTCTGTGGATGTGGAAATGAGGGTCGTTGAAGGAAAGCCCGCTACGCTGAACAATATCGTGATCAACGGAAATGACCTTACAAATGAAAGAGTTGTGCGCCGTCAGGTGTTCACAAGACCGGGATATCTTTTCAGCCAGTCTGACTTCGAGCGCTCGATCCGAGAGATTGCATCAATGGGACAGTTTGACCCTGAGGCGATCATGGACCCTGCAAAGGGATATTCGATCATTCCTAACCAGTTGAACAACACTGTAGACCTTGTATATAATGTGACTGAGAAGCCTTCAAGCCAGCTTGAACTCTCAGGAGGATGGGGAGGAAATACTTTCGTCGCTACAGTAGGAGTAAGCTTCAACAACTTCTCGACCAGGAGATTCTTCGACAAGTCGGCTTGGCGCCCTGTTCCTCTTGGTGATGCCCAGAATCTTTCGGTGCGTTTCCAGACCAACGGTACATACTATACGAGCCTTTCTGCAAGTTTCTCGGAGCCATGGCTTTTCGGAAAGAAGCCTACGTCGCTCAACATGTCAGTGTACTACACTCGTCAGACCAACTCATACATATACTACAACATCCTCAATAATGATGAGTACATGGAGGTGTACGGATTCGCTGCCGGAATCGGAAAGCGTCTCAAGTGGCCTGACAACTATTTCGTTCTGTACAATCAGTTGAGCTGGCAGACTTACCGTCTCCAGAACTGGGCTTATCAGTTCCTTTTCAATACCGGTATCTCGCATAACCTGAGTTATACCCTCAGTCTGTCAAGAAACTCTACAGACCAGCAGATATATCCTCGACAGGGCTCGGACTTCAGTTTCTCTGTTCAGTTGACTCCTCCGTATTCGTTGCTGCGAAAGAAGGATTATGGACGTCTGGATGAGAATGGAAAACCTGCAAGGGTTTCAAGTTGGAAAGACATCAATTATGACTATCAGTCTTCGCAGACCAGATATAAGTGGATAGAGTACCATAAGTGGTCGTTCAAGGGTGCGGTATATACGAAACTCGTGGGAGACCTTGTGCTCATGGCGCGTGCGCAGTTCGGATATCTCGGATACTATAACAGAAACTGGGGCTATTCTCCATTCGAGGGATTCCGCGTCGGAGGTGACGGAATGTCCGGATATGACACATATGGTTCTGAGATCATCTCTCTCCGTGGTTATGAGAACTACTCGCTGACACCTACGAACATCTCGTCATACAACTCTACCGGCCAGTATTATGCAGGTAACGTATATGACAAGTTCACTGTCGAACTCAGATATCCGGTGATTCTTCAGCCGCAGTCAACGATTTTTGCTCTGCTCTTCCTTGAAGGCGGTAACTGCTGGTCTGATATCCGTGACTTCAATCCGTTCCAGATCAGACGTTCTGCCGGTGTCGGTGTGAGAGTGTTCCTCCCGATGATCGGACTTCTCGGAGTGGACTGGGGATATGGATTCGACAATCATGACGGTAACGGCGGCAGCCAGTTCCACTTCGTGATCGGACAGCAGTTCTAAAGAATGAAACAATAAAATCTTATGAATATTATGAAGAAAATCTTTTTGATCGCAGCGATGGCTGTTATGTCAGTTGCTGCAAGTGCACAGAATTTCAAGTGGGCATACGTTGATTTCAACGAAATCATCATGCTTATGCCTGAAATGGATTCGGCAAGAGCCACAATGGAGGAGAACCAGAAGACAAACGAGGAGATTCTCATGGCTATGTATGAAGAGTATCAGACAAAGACACAGCAGTATCAGCAGAAGGCAGAGTCTTGGACTCCGGCCATCCGTGAGAGCAAGGAGAAGGAGATAATGGAGATCCAGGCAAGACTCGAGCAGACTCAGCAGAGTCTCCAGCAGGAACTTCAGCAACTTCAGCAGAACCTTCAGGCTCCTATCTATGAGAAGGCGCAGAACACAGTGAACGAACTTGCAAAGGCAAAGGGAATGGCTGTAGTGTTCGAGAAGGGTTCCCTCCTTTATCTTGATCCGGCACAGGGAACCGACCTTACTCCTGAGGCTCGCAAAGCCCTTGGCATCGCAGAAGGCAGGACCCTTGAGACTCTTCAGGCTGAACTTCAGGCGAAGGCTCAGGCTGCGCAGGCTCAGATGCAGTAATTTAATCATTGATAGAAAGTTATGCAAAACGGGAAATCATGAATTATGGTTTCCCGTTTTTTCTTTATTTAAATTCTTAATATTTCTGTTCGAAGTTCATAAAAATTGTATACATTTGTATCAAAATCTGACCATTTGATTAAAATTTATAAGACAAGTTATGCAACACAAGGTGATTGATACTAAAGATGTTGTCATCAGGTTTGCTGGAGATTCGGGAGATGGAATGCAACTCACCGGGTCTCTTTTTGCTGATATGTCAGCCATCTTTGGTAATGAACTTTCCACTTTCCCTGATTATCCGGCGGAAATCAGGGCCCCTCAAGGAACAGTATCCGGAGTGTCCGGATTTCAGGTGCACATCGGTAGTGAACACATTACCACTCCGGGTGATTTCTGCGATCTTCTCGTGGCGATGAACCCTGCTGCCTTGAAAGCCAATGCCAAATGGCTCAAGAGAACAGCGATGGTTCTTATCGATTCTGATACATTTGATGATGACGGACTTGCAAAGGCCGGGCTCAAGAACGACCCTATCAGAGAACTATATATCGAGGACCGTACCATCATCATAGCGCCTATCACGACGCTTACAGAGGAGAGCCTCAAGGACAGCGGCCTGGACAGGAAGAGCATTGCAAAGTGCAAGAACATGTTCACCCTCGGTATGGCCTGCTATATCTACAACCGTCCGATGGAATACATCTTCCAGTATCTTGAGCGTAAGTTCGGAAAGAAGAAGCCTGAACTCGTGGAACCAAACAAGAAGGTGCTCAAGGACGGCTACAATTATGCAGCAAACATTCAGGCTATCCCTAATACATACAATATCGAGCCTGCTCATCAGGAGAAGGGACTTTACAGGAACATCACAGGTAACCAGGCTACTGCGTGGGGACTTCTTGCGGCATCAGAAAAGGCGAATCTGCCTCTCTTCTGCGGTTCGTACCCTATCACTCCTGCTACCGGCATTCTTGAGGAACTCGCTGTACACAAGAGCCTTGGTGCCAAGACTCTTCAGGCCGAGGATGAGATTGCAGGTATCTGTACAGCCATCGGAGCAGCGTTTGCCGGCAACCTGGCGGTTACTACGACTTCTGGCCCTGGTCTGTCTCTCAAGTCAGAGGCTCTGGGACTTGCAGTAATGACCGAACTTCCTCTCGTCATCGTGGATGTGCAGCGTGCTGGTCCTTCTACCGGTATCCCTACCAAAACCGAGCAGACCGACCTCAATCAGGCTCTCTACGGAAGAAACGGAGAGTGTCCGATGGTGGTTATGGCGGCGCATTCTCCTGCGGGATGCTTTGACGCAGCCTTCAATGCAGCGAAGATCGCTCTTGAGCATATGACCCCTGTCCTTCTCCTTACAGAAGGATTCCTTGGCAACGGTTCCGAGCCATGGCGTATTCCTTCAATGAAGGATTATCCTGTCATCAGACCTCCGTTCGCCCAGCCTAACACTCCATACAAGCCGTTCCAGAGAGATCCTGAGACTTATGTCCGCAAGTGGGCTGTTCCAGGCATGGCAGGATGCGAGCACCGTGTGGGAGGTCTCGAGAAGAACCATGACGGTGTCCTCTCATCTGATCCTCAGAACCATGCACTCATGGTCAAGGAGCGTATGCAGAAGGTTCAGAAGGTGGCCGACTTCATTCCTGAACTCGAGGTGAACGGTAATGAAAGCGGAAAACTTCTGGTTGTCGGATGGGGCGGTACTTACGGCCATCTTCTTTCTGCAGTGCAGGAAGTGCGCGAGTCAGGTGTCGATGTAAGTTTCGTGAACTTCGACTATATCATGCCTCTTCCAAGAAATACTGAGGAAGTGTTCTCTAAGTTCGACAGGATACTCGTATGCGAACTCAACAGCGGTCACTTCGTGAACTACCTCCGCGGTGTTCTCCCTCAGTTCAAGTATGCTCAGTTCAACAAGGTGCAGGGCCAGCCGTTCCTCGTTCAGGAAGTTGTCGCTGCAATCAAGGAAAACCTCTAAAGAATAACAATTATGCCAAGATATACATTCAAGGAATTCAAGAGTGACCAGGAAGTGAGATGGTGCCCCGGATGCGGTGACCATGGAGTTCTGGCAGCATTGCAGAGAGCCCTTCCTGATGTGACGGAGGCTCTGGGCTACAGCAAGGAAAGATATGTCGTCGTGTCCGGTATCGGATGTTCTTCACGTCTTCCTTACTATATGAACACATATGGCTTCCATAGTATCCACGGACGTGCGACAGCGATTTCAACCGGTATCAAGGTTGCCAATCCGGACCTTACTGTATGGCAGGCCTGCGGTGACGGTGACGCATTGGCCATCGGTGGAAACCATTTCATTCACGCCATCAGAAGGAATGTAGACATCAATATAATACTCTTCAACAATCAGATCTATGGTCTTACGAAGGGTCAGTATTCTCCGACATCGCGTTTCGGTGCGATTTCGAAGACTTCACCTTATGGTACGGTAGAGCATCCTTTCAATCCTGGAAGTCTTGTTCTCGGTGCCAAGGGAACCTTCTTTGCAAGAAGCCTTGATTCCGAACTGAAACTGACCTCGGAAATCATGCTTGCTGCTGCAAAACATGACGGCTGCTCTGTCATGGAGATGCTTACCAACTGTGTGATATTCAATGACGGTGCCCATAAACTCATTACCGACAGGGAGCACCGCGCAGACAGAACCATCGTTCTCCGTCATGGTGAGAAGATGATCTTCGGCAAGGAGAGGAACAAGGGACTCATACTTGACGGAATGGGACTCAGAGTCGTGACCATCGGAGAGAACGGTGTCACTGAGGATGACATCCTCGTACATGACGCACATTCTGACAATGTCGGTATCCATATGATGCTTGCCGATATGAAGTATCCGGATTTCCCTGTAGCGCTCGGTGTCATCCGTGACGTAAAAGATGTCACATACGATGACGGTGTACGCGACCAGGTAGCAGAAGTCAAGGCAAAATCAAAGATCCAGTGCGTGGATGACCTTCTGCGCAGCGGAAGTACTTGGGAAGTAAAATAAAACCATATAAAAAACATACAATGAACACACAAGAACTGATGGCCAGACTCCAGGCCAAGTATCCTTACGAGAAGGAGTATCTTCAGGCTGTACATGAAGTATTGGAGTCTATCGAGGAAGTTTACAACCAGCATCCTGAGTTCGAGGACGCAAAGATCGTCGAGCGTATCGTTGAGCCGGAGCGCATCCTTACCTTCAAGGTGACATGGATTGATGACAATGGTGAAGTACAGACAAATACCGGTTACAGAGTGCAGTTCAACTCTGCTATCGGACCTTATAAGGGCGGTCTCCGTTTCCACCCTTCAGTGAACCTTTCCATCCTCAAGTTCCTCGGTTTCGAGCAGACTTTCAAGAATGCCCTCACAACCCTCCCTATGGGTGGTGGAAAGGGTGGATCGGACTTCAACCCACGTGGAAAGTCAGATGCCGAGATCATGCGTTTCTGCCAGGCTTTCATGCTTGAACTTTGGAAGGTGATAGGACCTGATCAGGATGTCCCTGCAGGAGATATAGGTGTGGGAGGACGCGAAATCGGATA
>JAFVHZ010000040.1 GCA_017474265.1 Bacteroidales bacterium
CCTTTGCTCTACCAACTGAGCTATGACACCAGTTTTGTTCTAAGAACTCCCATTCTTTTCGTTTGGGATTGCAAATGTAGGCATTTTTTCTTTACCTGCAAATTTATTTTCACTTTTTTCCGTTTTTATTTGACTTTTTTCGGAAAAACAGAGCAAAACATCCTCAAGAAACAAGAAACTACGACACTTGGGTGACAATTCGATTTGTTTTTGTACCTTCGCGTCTTTATGGAACAGGTCCGCTACATATCCGTCATCCTGCCGCTCAGACTTGAGTGGGAGCCTTGCTATTCCCTGCCTCATGGCGTGCAGGTGCAGGTCGGAACGCGTGTCAAGGTGAAGTTCGCCAACAAGACATACGTTGCCACCGTCAGCAAGACAGACATTGTTCCGGACATACCCGAGACAAAGATCCAGCAGATACTTGACGTCGAGGACAGTCTTGAAGCGATTCTCCCTACAGAGATAGAACTCTGGAGGCAGGTCTCCGAATACTACATGTGCAGCATAGGCGAAGTCTACAAGGCCGCCTACCCCATGGTCAAGATCAATCTTGAAGAAGCCAGGGCAGAAGCGAGACAGAAGGCTCTCAGAAGACGCGAAAAGGTCGTGGAGAGCATCGAGGCAAGGATAGCCCGCCTCAACGCAAGGCTGGAAAAGAAGACCGCACAGGAAAATAAAGCCAAGGATGGGACCAAGACCAAGGCTACATTAAGAACCGACATACAGAAGATCGGCGAAGAGATACGCCTTGCAGAAACGGCATTGACAAATGCCAAGGAAGCGGTAAAGATCGTCAAAGAGGGCCTCGTCGCCACAGGATCAGCACCGATCTCCGATACAATACGTCTCAACGAAGCGCAGGAGAAGGCATACACGAGCATCAAGGGCACCTTCAGAACCGGAAAGCCGGCCCTCCTTCATGGAGTCACCGGCTCCGGCAAGACCGAAATATACATAAAACTGGCACATGATGCCATCAGCAACGGCAAGAGCGTACTTTATCTTGTTCCAGAGATCGCACTGAGCAGACAGTTGGAAGAAAGGCTATACGAACACTTCGGGGACAGACTTCTGACCTACCATTCGGCAGAGAGCGCTGCAAGCAGAAGAAACACTGCTGAAATCGTGAGGAATTCAGCAGGACACATCATCCTCGGCACCAGATCGGCCCTTTTCCTCCCATTGCATGATCTCGGACTGATAATAGTGGATGAGGAACACGACAGTTCCTACAAGCAGGACTCCCCTGCCCCGAGGTACAACGGCAGGGACACTGCCCTCATGCTCCACCGCATACACGACTGCGACATCATACTCGGATCGGCTACCCCATCTTTTGAAGAACAGTACAACTGCAGCACCGGACGTCACATCAAGACAGTCCTCACGGAACGCTACCATAACGCCCCAGAAGCAGACACGGAACTTATCGACACCAAAGAAGAAAGACGCAAACGGGGAATGGTGGGAAACTTCTCACGCAAACTCATAGACCACATACAGGCAACTCTTGACAAAGGCGAACAGGTCCTGATACTTCGTTCCCGCAGGTCATGGGCTCCAGTCCTTCAATGTTCGGAATGCGGCGAAATCGTCAGATGCCCCGACTGCAATGTAAGCGTCAACCTGCACAAGGACGGAACCCCAAGGATGGTATGTCACTACTGCGGACATACGGAACCATACACTGGCTTCTGCCCTAAATGTTCAGGGCAACTGGCTGGACTGGGCGCTGGCACCCAAAAGATAGAAGAGGAGGCCAGAGCATTGTTCCCGGATGCCAAGATAGCACGACTGGACAGCGACACCTCACAGAGCGCCGCCTATGAGAACAAGGTCATCAAGGAATTCGCAAAAGGCGGAATCGACATCCTTATAGGCACACAGATCATCACTAAAGGTTTTGATTTTGAAAGACTTACCCTGGTTGCAGCCATAGCGGCGGATTCGCTTCTGGGCATGATGGATTTCCGCGCAGACGAAAAGGCCCTTCATCTTCTGGAACAGTTCCGCGGGCGATGCGGAAGAAGGAACGGCAACGGACTCATCGTCATCCAGACCGCACAGCCGCAACATCCTGTATATCAACGTCTCAAAGACAATGAGGGAGAATCGCTCTACCTTGACCTGCTGCAGGAAAGGAAGGACTTTGATTTCCCTCCATACACCCGTATCATAGAACTGACAGTCAAGGACATATACGAAGACCGCACGGAAAGGATGTCACGGTCATTGGCAGACATTCTTAAAACCCGTTTCCAGTCTACAGAAGCATTCAGGCCGGCAGTAGACAAGATTGCAGGCCAGCACATAAGAAAGATCAGAATCACTCTGAAGAAAGACAGGTCGCTCAAGGCCAGCAAGACGCTTCTGGCGGAAACCGTCAGGAAATTTGAAAAGGACCGTAGATACGACGGTCACATCACTGTTGACGTGGATCCTTCATAAGGACATTAAGGTGTTCCGGCAGGACTTCCATCCTTACCGGAGCCCTTCCTATCACTTCTCCATCCACCTCTATCGGTTCCGCATCAGCCTCTCCGGCAGGCATGACAAGGACTTCACGGCATTTCGCCTGAGTCAGGACACCCACCTTGTGGAAGGTACCTGTAAACAGTCTGGGAACCTCCTTGGCAATCACCCACAAAGGAATATCCGGGATTATCGTGACATCAAGAAGTCCGTCTCCAAGTTCGGCAAGAGGAGTCTGACGCATGCCTCCCCCGGAATATTTTCCGACACCGAAAGCCATGGAAAGATATTTTCCATCAAACACTTCCACGCCGTCGCATAACACTTTTGCAACCACCGGCACTCTGTGACGTATGCAATACAGGAGAGCACCGACATACAGTTTCTTGCCTCTCTTTCCCTGCTCCTTCTTACGGTTGACTATCTCGCACACCCTGGCATCCAGGCCGACACCACCGATATTCGCCATATATGAAACCGCCAACGGAGATGACGAAATATCGGACGGATCCAGAACGGACACCTTCACCACGTCCTGCTGTCCTGTCACTCCCTCTGCTATGGCCTCGACTGCACCACGGATGTCACGTGGAACACCTGTAGACTTGACCCAGTCATTTCCGGACCCGACCGGAAGGACAGCGAGGGTAAAATCGGATACAGACGCATTATCAGAGCCGTCCACATATTCCATTATGCCGTTCAGTACGTCATGGACCGTTCCATCACCGCCCACAGCAATGAACTTTCTATAGCCTTTGGCAGATGCCTTGCGGCTTATGGCAACGGCATTGTCGCCATTACCGGTAAACATAGCCTTATACGCCACTCCGGCCTCTGTCAGCATCACCGCGGCCTTCTTCCATACAGACCCCGCCTTTCTGGAAGCGGCAAACACGTTGACTACAGCAAGCCAGACGTCTTTCCTGTCAGAATTTTTCATGTTTCAACGCATTAATCCGTCATTGTTCCACGCCGTAGAACAATTTATCAACAAAAGTAACAAATAAAGCCAACGAATGAAATCTTTTTTGTAATTTTGCAAGGATTATGTCCTAATGGAAACGAATATGGGAAAAGTAATAGCAATAGCAAATCAGAAGGGCGGAGTCGGCAAGACAACGACCGCAATCAACCTCGCTGCATCGCTGGCGGTACTTGAGAAGAAAGTGCTGATCATCGATGCGGACCCGCAGGCCAATACCACATCCGGACTCAACTTTTCCCCGGATAACGACCAGAAGAGGACCCTCTATGAAGTCATGATCGGAGAAATCGGCGTAAGGGATACACTTATCCAGACCGAAATCGCGAACCTGCATATGATTCCGTCCCACATCAACCTTGTTGGTGCGGAAATAGAGATGCTCAAGATGGATGACAGGGAGTCCGTACTTAAGAAGACACTCGCCCCTCTGAAAGACGAATACGACTACATCATAATAGACTGCTCGCCTTCACTAGGCCTCATTACGGTCAATTCACTCACGGCGGCAGATTCGATCATAATTCCTGTGCAGCCGGAATTCTTCGCCCTCGAAGGACTCGGCAAACTGCTTCAGACCATCTGGCTCGTCCAGGGAGGTCCGAATCCTACACTCACCATCGAAGGCTTCGTGGTGACGATGTTCGACGGAAGGACCAAGGTACACAACCAGGTACTGGGAGAACTCCGGGAGCATTTCGGCGACATGGTGTTCAAGACCATCATCCAAAGGAACATCAGACTGAGCGAAGCCCCTTCACACGGAAAGCCGATCATTCTTTATGATGTGATCTGTAACGGAACCACTAATTATCTGAACCTCGCCAAAGAGGTTCTTGAAAAGAACAGTTAGGAAGATGAGCAAGCAGCAGAGAGGATTGGGCAAAGGTCTTGGAGCGCTCCTCGGAGGAGATGCGGACCTCAGCCAGATAAGGAAGCCGGTAGGCTATGTCAACAAGGAAGTGGTGAGCGAGAGTCAGCCGCAGCAGGGAACCGCAGACATCATGCGCATCCCTGTAGACATGATAGAGCCTAACCCGTTCCAGCCGAGAATGAGTTTCGACCAGGAGGCTCTTGAGGAACTCGCCGAGTCGATCAGGACCCTCGGCCTCATCCAGCCCATCACAGTACGAAGGAAGGGAGACGGAAGATACCAGATCATCAGCGGAGAGCGCAGGTTCAGGGCATGCCAGATGGCAGGCATGGATATGGTTCCTGCATATATACGTGACGCCAACGACCAGGGAATGCTCGAGATGGCCATCGTCGAGAACATCCAGAGGGAAGACCTTGACCCTATTGAAGTGGCAATGAGTTATCAGAGGCTCATAGAGGAATGCAGTCTCACACAGGAGCAGATGGCAGTCAGAGTGGGTAAGAAGCGTGCTTCAGTGACAAACTTCCTGCGCCTTCTCAAACTTCCTGCAAAGATCCAGCACGACCTTAAGGTCGGACTACTGAGCGTAGGGCATGCAAAGGTACTTCTTGGAGTGGAAGACATCAGGCTTCAGGAATATCTCTGTGATCTTGTCATCAAGGACGGAATGTCCGTAAGACAACTTGAAGACAAGATAAAGAAGATGTCCGAGCCTAAGAAGAAGGCAGACGATCCAGGACAGGAACTTCCTGACGAATACTTCAAGGTACTGGAAATAGTAGGAAAGTATTTCGAGAACAACATAAGCCTCAAACGCAGTTCAGGAGGAAAGGGATCCATGACCATCCATTTCAACTCTGACGAAGAAGTCAGAAGATTCCTCAAGGCAATCGAGAAATGTACAGAAGAATAGCATCATATATATCGGTTCTGGTATTCTTCCTTGCAGGTTTTGCATTTAATGCCAAAGCCCAGTTCAAGGAGGAAGCGTTCCAGCAGACATATAACGAGAAGGGCGACACCACAGGGCGGTCTGACTCGACTGCAAAACTGTTCTCATTCAAGGAATGGGGACAGGGTCTTGCACACAAGAAGACCATCAAGGTCGGCACCATGTTCGCCGGTTCCGTATTCGCCCCCGGTACCGCTCAGATATACAAC
>JAFVHZ010000041.1 GCA_017474265.1 Bacteroidales bacterium
ACTTCGGATTTCTCCGTATAGACCGGTTCTCCATAGATATGGGATATGTACTCGCGAAGTATCCTGCGGTTTTCTTCCTCGGAATGATCCACCCAGTTGTTCCAGTTGAAGATTACGACCGGATTGCCGTCCTCGCAGGAAACACCGCTTGAAAACCATCTGTTGTCATCGAAAGCATTGTGGTAGGATCCTCCTTCCGCAGTTCCTGATACGATTTCTTCCCAGTCGAACATCAGGAAATCCTTCTTGTTCGTGATCGTAATATTCTTCACATCTTCATATATGACCTTCCCGTCTTTATATGCAGACAAAACGCATTCAAGTTCGCCCGGGTGTGTAAACAGATGACCGAAATAAATCGTTTCGTGCTCATGCTCCATAATTACCTTGGTGTCTTCAAATCCTCTTATGCTCCATACCAGCGAGTCGCAGATTCCTTTGGATTTATACCACCACAGGCTGTTAGCCTCATCGCATTTATGCATATTTATCCGCACCGGCTCGAAGATATTAGCCTTTGACTTTTCAAGACTGTGGCTCGGCATCATCTCATCAGGATACACCTTGCCAGCCTGTGTGCTTTCGAAAATATTGAACCATTCGCCCCATTCATCACTATCACGGACAAGGCTGTTGTTAATTGAGGCACGAACTTCAATTTTGCGTGTGTTTACCGAAGGATTCGCAGGAACTTCAAAGAATGTCTGGTAGAACGGATGTTGGATTCCAGTCCTTTCCTGCCACCATTTATCACGATTAAAGGCAAGACCATCTTTATTGTTTTTTCTCGTCTCTCCATATTGCTTGCCATCTATCAAAACCTCCCATTTCAAATCCTTGACAGGATGCACAACATCAACAGCCTTGACCATCACCTTTTCCAGATGATAATTAAACCAGCATGTGTCACCTTCTGCTGGAATAACCTCCCTGTCATAGGGTATTGCATATTCTTCATCAGGGAAATTATCAAAG
This sequence comes from Bacteroidales bacterium, assembly GCA_017474265.1. Classification (GTDB taxonomy): domain Bacteria; phylum Bacteroidota; class Bacteroidia; order Bacteroidales; family UBA932; genus Cryptobacteroides. The sequence continues at coordinate 976 of JAFVHZ010000041.1, forward strand.
ACAGGTTGATAATGAATGTCATAGCACGACGCAAGTACAAGCATTGCGGAAGCCAATACAGCGACACGAGTCAACATTGTCGCCAGACGGAAATCGGTCTTTGTCAGTTCAGTCATAATATCAATGGGGTTAACAAGTCCGTTCTTTCACAAATAGTGCCATATGGCAATAACAACTGCAAATATAATCGGGGGGCAGAAATACAAGTAATTCACGTATGTATTGTAACTCCGGCCAGAAGACTCACGCCCTCTGACCGGAACCGTATTTATGTTTAACTGTAATTACTTGAGTTCAACCAGCACCACACCGTTGGACGTATCACCATATTTCTTGAACTGCTCGCCCTTATCGCCCTTGAAAACATTCATCGTCTTGATGTCGTCAGTTGAGATTGATTCAAGGTTGTCCACCTTCTTGATGTCGCCATTAGCCGACTTTACAAGATAAAGAGGGTCGCTTTTGGGCATCTTTTCTCCTCTGACGCTTATCACGTCGCCTTTCAAGTCCTTGATCACAACGAGGTTCTGAGGCGCGTTCTTATCCATCACCACATCGTCCATATTGGCCTTATCGACCTGGACAGTCTTTGTCGGATAATCCACATACATATAGTTCAGGAAAGCCTCTCCGGCAGCAAGATTAATCTTATAGTATCCGTTGGCATCAGTCGCTACGCCGACCTTGGTCTTCGGAACCATTACAAGAACTCCGGCCATAGGCTTGCCTTCAACATCTACCACTCGTCCGGAAATCTCTCTTCCTGCCTGAGTTGTAATGATGACTACAGATTCTACGCCTTTCACGATATTCATATTTCTGATTGCATCGCTTGGCAGTTCATCTGCCGCCGCCTTTGTCGCTACGACTCCATCGATAATATAAAGAGTATTGTCATTGCTGTTCTGAGCAAATGCAAGACTGCTGGCCAAAGCCATCGAGATAATAAGAATCAACTTTTTCATAACAATGTTTCTTTAATGTTTGACAATGATGAAACCGGTTTTCCGATGGCAAATATAGAGACATAAATCCGCAT
>JAFVHZ010000003.1 GCA_017474265.1 Bacteroidales bacterium
CCATCGGACCTCAAATGATCGAACACAAATTCAGAGGCATCTTTTCCTACATCAACATATATTGTCTGGTTAGAAGCCATGTGATGCATCAATGGTGAAATCCAAGGACTTAACCTCATACAACTCCTTGACGTCACTTCCAACCTGAGGGCGGAATACTGCCTTATCCGACAAAGCATAAATACCATGTCCTTTACGACCCAACTTTCCTCGCCCCACGAGTACACACAACCTTTTTCTTATCTGAGTCTTTTCGTCATCCGAAAATGCCTGACAATGCTGATATGCTTCTACCAGTGTAAACACATCGTGCCCAGCAGCAAACTCAAGTACTAATTTATCTGCTTCTGTCATCTATATTTACTTTTCCTCAAACATAGGGGACATTCGGCAATAAATCAAATTATTGCCAAATGACCTATAGAAAAACCTCTATGTACACATATTGACAAATCCTTTTGCCAAGAGTCATCTAATGCCTCAAGAAAATAATAATTGGTTCCAGTAACTTTGGCTGCTGTGCCAGTTTGCGCTCTTTCAATTGCATAAGAAGCCTCTTGAGTTTCTACGCAAATTATTTCATAAAAATCATACTATTTCACCTTTCTTTATTAAATACGGACAATACTCTTCGCACTCTTCCACCAATTCCCTCACCCCAAAGTGCAGAGAATGCAAATCGGGAAAGAAAAATATCATTACCTTTGTTAAAACTAAAGATGAGAATATGAATAAGACATTCAACATCTACTGCGACGAAAGTTGTCACATTGAGAACGATCACAAGAAATATATGTTTCTTGGTTCTATCAGCAGTGCCTACCCACAGGTAAAAAGACATACTGAAAGAATAAACGACATAAAGAAAAAATATAACTTCTATGCCGAAATCAAATGGTCGCACGTATCAATGTCTAAGATTCAGTTCTACCTGGATCTCATTGACTATTTCTTTGACACGGACCTCAGATATGAAGCAATCGGCGTAGAGAAATCAAAAATCCAATGTGACGACTACGATGACAATTACTATGAAATGTACTATCGTCTGCTGACAAGAAAGAAGGATACGCTATATACATACAATGTGTATCTTGATATCAAAGACACACTCAGTGCATTCAAAGTTCAGCGACTGAAAGAAATTCTGAATGTCAGATACGGAGTATTCCGCAATGTTCAGACAATGTCATCAAAGGAAAGTACATTGATGCAACTGGCTGATTTCATCACCGGTGCTATCTCATACGAGGCTAATGATGAGTTCAAACAGAATCAGGCGAAAGTGCAGATTATCGAAAAGATTAAAAAACACTGTAATTCACTTATACCTGAACCCAATACCACATCAAACATATTTTTCATCGACTTAGAATAGACAGTTATGCCACTAAATTTAATCAAGACATATAACGAACTGCTGGAGTTGGCTGCACTGTCTGAGCAACAGCGTAATAAATCTCTCCGTGGGATATTCGACAGAGATATTACTAATAACCCGGATTTTGCATTCCGCCAAAAGAAATTGAATCCAACTCCTGCCGACGGCCAGGACTCAATGGATCGCCTCTTCACCCACCTGACAACTGTTGTAACTGATAAAGCGACCAGGAAGCGTGAGTATGACAGAGAGCGTTCAATGCGACTTCATTGGATAAGATACCATGTCGAAGAAAACAAAAAGGACAATATGCTTGTGTTCAGCGTTAAAGAACCGGAAGGAGTAAGGACTTATATCTACGACAAGGATGAAAAGTATGTAATAGTCCTGGAGCCTCTGAACCACAAGAACGAATACTTCCTGCTGACAGCCTATCATCTTCAGGGTAAAGATGCTGCACGTGACAAAATGGTCAAGAAGTACAAAAGGAAATTGAATGATCTAAAATAAGGATGTCAGGTTCGCTAAACCATATAAAAGGCAAAAGACGCATAGCATCAATGGCTTGCGTCCTTCGATTTCCTTCTCTCAAATGAGAGATGAACTCCGATGCAAAGATACAAATATTTTATAATATCCAAAATAATTTCATGTTTCTACACATA